>JAKAKQ010000231.1 GCA_021813425.1 Nitrospirota bacterium | reverse complement strand
AATAATCCTTTCTACCGGTTCCCTCTCCTTTTACTCTCTGGCTCATTCCCTTTTCAATGGCTGTGGATATGCCTTCAATGGTTGTCTCAATTCTCTGGAGCATTTCCCATCTGAAATCAAGCTTGCTCTTATCAAGCCTTTTTTCAAAGTCGTATCCCATCCTGCCGAATTGCATATCTACTACCCGAAGTAGATATGCCCTCATGTTTTTCAGGATGATCTTGTCTCCAATGAATTTAGGCAGCGCGAGGGTCAGCGAAGAGGCGGCTATCTCAATCCCGACAGGTTGTTCTCTGAATTTGTAGTAGAACCCTGATTTCACAGTCCAGAGCGCCTCGGTCTTGACCGCCTCAAAGGGGATTTCTAATAGATCGGACGAGAATTTCAGGAGCGCATCAACAGTGTCATCTATCCTTGCAACGAATCTCCTGCAAATCGCTTCAAATGCCTTAGCGAGCCTGTCGTCTTCTATCGCCCTCCATGTGTTGAACGCCTGTTTTACATGGTCCTGGATTGTCTGTTCGAGCGAGTTACTTAGCTCCCTCGAGGGCAGTGTTTTCAATTGAGCGAATTGCTCTTCAAGATGGGCTTGCTCATGGGCAATCAGCTCCTTTCTGAACAGAGTTAAATCTTCATCGAGGATGTTCTTGCTCAATCTTTTTGTTTCGCCATCGAGGAGGATATCGAAGTCCTGTTTCTCAAGCATGACTTCTTTCTTTTTATTCTCAAAAGCTTCTATCTTTTTCTTGAGTTCTTCCAATGGCGTTGTGAGAGATTTCATTTCGAGTTCCAGTTCGAGCATGGCCTGTGATAAGACCCTCAACAGGGTATTTGACACCGAAAGGATCAGCACCTTGCCTTTTTCTTCCATAAGAAAAGTATTCAGTATCATTTCGAATTCAGGAAGAAAACTTTTTTCGAGAAGGTCTTTTGCCCCTGATAATTTGCCGTCGAGCGCGAGTTTTGCCGATATAGGAAATATCTTTACATCGCATTTCATAGCATCCTCAATCACCCTTTTTGAGAAGGTGATGGATTCTTCAAGGTCTTCCGGACTTACATAGTCTGCCTTGTTCTGAAGAAAGAATATCCTGTCAGAGTATTCTTTTACATCTTTTAAAAAGTCGAGTTCAGCCTTGCCTACAGGCTGGTCCACTGACAGAAGAAATAATGCGGCATCTGATTTTGGAAGATACTGGTAGGCGACATCTGTATTGTGCTCGTAAACAGAACCAACACCCGGTGTGTCGATCAGCCTCACGCCGTCTTTAAGATATGGCGAGGGGTACGTGATAATAACTTCCTGCACATTTTTTTCATTTCTGGGATTTCCTTTTTCTGTGACATATTCAGAAAGGCTCTCGTACCTTATTTCCTTAACTGTACCATCGGCGAGAAAGACTTTTATTCTTAATGCCTCACCATATTTGAGTATTGTTGCTATAGAAGTTAGCGGTACAACAGCAACTGGCAGTATCTCTGCGCCAAGGAGTGAGTTTATGAGGCTGGTTTTCCCCCTTTTGAACTGCCCGAGCACAACAAGGTTGAATGTATTGTTCTGAACTTTTTCCTTTAGTTCCTCGCATGGACAGCCCGGGATATTTTCGATTGCAAACATAGAATCAATGCATCTTAAGAGTTCTTCTTTCAGGTGTGAATACTTGTCAAGCATTTTGTCCTCCTATCTTTTCCGGTAGGAGTTTTTGATTCTTAAACTAAAAAACTCCTACCCTCTGTCTTTGAGAGTAGGAGTTATCAACCCCGAAACTGTCGGGGTGGTTAAGCGAACTCCATCGCCTAATTTTATCTAAACGTTAACTTTATCAATAAATGACCTGGCTGCTTTGAAAGCGGCTTCCACCATGTCAACATGATAAAGCAAGCCTCTATAATATCCTGCAATATGAAGCTCATCATAAAGTGTGCTGAACTCTTTTGTTAATTTGCCATTATGTATTGACAGGTGTTTCTGCAATGCCTTTTCGTATTCCTCAATTTTCTTGGGCAGTTCCTTTCTGGATATGCCTCTTCTAAGAAGGTATTCGTCAACAGCTTTCAGCACCCCCAAATAGGCAATCCCACAAGCGGATTTTACATATTTAACATCCGTGTATCTGTTATCTTCAATGGGAGATTTACTCAGAATTTCCTTTGCATTTTCAAGGTATCTCAAAGCCTCTGCTTTAGTTTTTTGCATTATATCACTCCAACCTTTGTTCTCATTATACCATAACCGTAGAACTCAAATCATTTCACTACTACAACTGTGCAAGGGGCAAGCTTTGTCAGGTTTTGAGAGGTTGAACCCCAGACACGTCCGAATATTTTTGAATGCCCCATAAAGCCAATGACCAGGAGGTCAAACTCCCCATCCTTAGCATAGTTAATAATTGTTTCGACCTCATGGCCTGCAACAACCTTTGTACGAAGTTCGACCCCTTCTTTTTTTGCCATTTCGATCGCTTCGTTATTTATATTCTTAAAAAAGCCGTTCGCCTCTTTCTTATATTCCTCCACCTCTCCGATGGTCGCTGCATAATGGGGAACGCCCTCTTCCACAGAGATGCTGTGGAGTTCTGCGCCGTATTTCTTTGCAAGGTCTATGGCAACCTTTAAAGCGAGCTTTGCGCCTGCCGAACCGTCGTTGGCAATTAATATTTTCTTAAACATCTTTTTCCTCCTTTTTTATATCTGGCTGAAACCATTTCTGTGCAATTATCGTCGGCACAACTGCTGAAAGTATAACAACAGTCACAAGGACTGTATACTGTTCCTGGTCTATAATTTTGTTTGTGTAACCGAAAAGCGCCGAGATCGTGCCGAAGGTTAAACCTGTCGACATCAAAAGCGTTGTGTACATCCCTTCTTTCTTTCCGAATCTGAATATCTTTGTCATTGGCAATACTCCTATGAACTTTGCAATTATTTTTACTGCAAGAAAAATCCCGATTAAAATCATGCCGTGCCATAAAGCAGAGAGCTTGACCAGAGAGCCTGCCTTAAGAAAATAAAACGGCGTAAGCATTGTAAAAGCGGTAACACGCATTCTCTGGCTCAGGGTCTTATTTGCAAGGAAGAAGGGAGCAAGCACCATGCCCACAAGATAGGCAGGCAGCACTGCCTCGCTCTTTGCTGTGAGGGCAAGGGCGCCGAGTCCAAACAGCAAAAAGAATATAAACTTCGTCTCGGGCTCACTTATACGGCTCCCCACTTTTCTGAAAAACCACGGAGTGAATTTCGGCAGCATGAATAATACAGCAGCGGTCACGACGATGAACACAACAAGGCGCCAGTCATAGTTTGCAAAAAAGACTCCAAGGGCAATAACTGTGCCGAGGTCTGTTATAAAACATGCCGCGAGTATCAGCTTGCCGAGTTCTGTTTCATTGTAGCCTGTCTCTATCATAACTGCATAAACGACAGCCACCGATGTTGTTGAGAGCGAGATTCCTGCAATCGCCGCCTGGGGAAAAGTCCATCCCCCAATATAATAGGCGTATGCTATTGCTCCGAGAAAAGGCGTCAGAAAACTCAGGAGTCCGATTCCAAAACTCTCTTTAAACTTTTTCCTGAGAATTGCGGGTTCAACTTCTGCGCCTGCAAGAAATGTCAAAAGGATGCTGCCGAAACCAGCGAGAAAATTCACCCATTCGGTTCTCTGCAATGGGAGAAAATTGCCGCCGATTACGCCGACCATTATTTCAAGCAGGGCAATTGATATGGCTATTCTCAGAGAGAGAAGGGTTGCTATAAGGGCAAGCCCCATCCATAATGCTGCCTGAAGCCACTGGTTATCCATTTATTATTTATCCTCCTATTTTACTCTGGAAGGAGCGGACAATAAAAAACTCCCACCAAAGTAAAAATTTTGATAGGAGTCATCAGTCCCGATAAAGCGGGACGGTTTACCCTGCCGGAGACTCACTTTCTCTCATGGGGTTAATGGCGAACTCCATCGCCACAACTAAGATATCAGAACAGAGATGTTTGTGTCAAAACCCTAATCCGTACAGAAATTGTTTTTGAACGGCTTGCTGTGTGAATAGTTAATTGGATCGTCAAAAAGGTTATTACCTAATAGTTTTGAAATATATAGAATTAGAATTTCTTTTTTTTGCTCCCAAGTGATATCATATAGCGACACCTTATAACGTTGTTTTTTAGCAATAAAGCAATAAAAAATTAATAAAATAGGGGAGGCCTAAAATGCTGCGCCTTTTGCTTATCCATCCGTCTCCGGATAAAAACCGCTTCGGGTCTAAACGGAGAACGCGTTCCTCTATGGCACAACTCAATTTGCCGCTGCTGGCGGCATATGTCGACAGAGATTTCGAAGTACGTCTTATAGATGAAAATATTGAGGACATAGATTTCGACACAAATGCTGATCTGGTCGGCATTACAACGATGACGTCTACCGCATTTCGTGGGTATCAGATCGCGGATGAATTTCGAAAGCGCGGCTGC
Source organism: Nitrospirota bacterium (assembly GCA_021813425.1). Lineage (GTDB taxonomy): Bacteria > Nitrospirota > Thermodesulfovibrionia > Thermodesulfovibrionales > UBA6898 > JAKAKQ01. The sequence goes on along the minus strand of JAKAKQ010000231.1, from coordinate 646 downwards.
CACGTCGTCATGGGAGGCATCCATGTTTCAATGTTCCCTGAAGAGGCCGGCAAACATACTGACACAGTAGTTATCGGCGAAGCTGAAATAAGCTGGCCCCGCTTTCTTAAAGACTTCAAGGAAGGAAGGCCGAAAAAGATTTACAAAGAGGAGAGCTTTCACAACCTTGCGGGATTACCTAACCCGCGGCGGGATCTCCTTAGACCCGGCGGCTACACCATGGCAAATGTCGTGATGACAGCGCGGGGCTGCCCCCACAACTGCGCCTTCTGTTCCGTGACAAGCTTCTGGGGCGGAAAGATAAGAACGCGGCCGGTAGAAGATGTTATAGATGAAGTTAAACAGTTAAAGGGTAATTTCATCCAGTTCGTTGATGATAACATATACGGAAACCGCAGGCATGCACAGGAATTGTTCGAAGCGATGATCCCGCTAAAAAAGACCTTTGGTGCCCAGGGCGATATTACCATTGTGCGGCATCCGGAGTTGCTCAAGCTTGCTGTCAGGGCCGGGCTGCGCTGGCTATTGATTGGCATTGAATCACCATCCTCCGAAAACCTTGCCCAGGTAGGCAAGTCGTGGAATAAGAGGAATCTTGAATTTGAGGAATCCTTGGATATCCTTCACAAGTCAGGCATCAGCATCC
>JAKAKQ010000073.1 GCA_021813425.1 Nitrospirota bacterium | reverse complement strand
AACAAGACTCCTCTTTACTACAAATGTGACCGGTTTTACAGGTTGAATAATACATGGCAGCACAAATGTTTCAAGCGTACTCATATGGTTGCTGATAAAAACCGCAGGGCCGTCAAAGCTCTTTATATAGTTCATGCCTGTTATCTCGATCCTTACTCCGATATTTTCGAGTGTCTGCAATATATCAAAGCTGCTTTCCGCCCATTCAGTACCCCCATAGACCCCTTTGAGCGCCTTTCTGTTGTTCTCCCATATAATCCGGAATACCTGGGGATAGAACATGAATTTCGGACTCAGGAATATCTTCGAAAATACAGAACGCTTCCGGCCAGGATCGGTTATGTAAGTATCTCTGTCAGCGATAGACAAGGATCGCCTCCGCAGACATATACGGTAAGGGCGTGGTCACCTCGCTCCTACCGGACTTCTTTTATCGCCCACTTCTTTATCTCTTCGACCATGGCTTCAACGGTCGATTCCTCCGGCATAATATCTACCTTCAGCCCTGCCTTCTCAATAGACTTTGCTGTAACAGGGCCGATAACAGCAATTGCAACCTTCTTAAGCATGATATCAGCATCCTCCCCCATTATTTCCCTGAAGTTATTGAACGTTGCTGCGCTTGTAAAAGTCGCAATAGTAATTCTGCCCTCTCTTAAGAACCTCCTGAGTCTCTTCCCGTGCAATTCAGGTTTAACAGCCCTGTACGCAACAGGCAGATCAATAATGCCGCCGAGTTCCCTGACTTTTGCAGGGAAGACCTCCCTTGCAACCTCAGCCCTCGGCAACAAGAATCGCATACCTTTTAAAAGTTCGGGGTTCGGAGACTGGATTAAAGATTGAAGTTTAGAAGTTGAGAAGTTAGGAAGATTGGATTTCTCATCTTCATATCTTCTTAATTTCCTATCTTCTGCTTCTTTTACAAAAGCCTCTATCAATCCCTCTGCCCTGAATTTTTCAGGCACCAGATCGACCCTTAGACCGAACTTCCTGACTTCATCAGCTGTCTTCGTGCCTATGGCACATATCTTTATCCCTTTTAGTTCCCTGATGTCTATGTCCCTATCAAAAAGCCTTCTGAAAAAGTATTTCACACCGTTGGAACTGGTAAAGATCAGCCAGTCATAGCTGCTGATATTATCGACCGCCCTGTCGAGTTCATCCCATTTATCAGGAGGTACTATTTCAACTGTCGAGAACCGGATTATCTCTGCGCCGAGTTCTTCGAGTGTCTCAAACCCTCCTGAATGTTCCCTTGTAACGAGTATCCTGTGACCGAACATCGGTTTTTTTTCATACCATTTCAATTCCTGCCTTAAATTGACAACGTCCCCCACAACCATTACAGCAGGAGGTTTGATATCCTTTTCCCTGACAAGCGAAGCGATGTCCTTTAATGTGCTGACAACTGTTTTCTGGTCCGGCCTTGTCCCCCACCTTATAACAGCCACAGGAGTTTCAGGGCTCCTTCCGTTTTCTATCAGTTTTGCTGTAAGAACATCAATGTTCTTTACAGCCATCAGAAAAACAAGGGTTCCCACACCAGTTGCAAGTTTTGACCAGTCAATGGCCGATTCTTCCTTTGTTGTATCCTCATATCCGGGGATTACTGCAAAAGATGATGAGAAAAGCCTGTGCGTAAGCGGGATACCTGCATAAGCAGGCGCTGCAACAGAGGAACTCACTCCAGGCACAACCTCAAATTCAATGCCGGCCTTTGCAAGCACCTGTGCCTCTTCCCCGCCCCTGCCGAATACAAAGGGGTCTCCTCCCTTTAAGCGGCATACAACCTTGCCTTCTTTTGCCTTTTCCACGATAACTGCATTTATCTCGTCCTGCGTCATCGTATGATGTCCGCCGCGTTTGCCTGCATAGATGAACTCTGCGTCGTGATTTATATAATTGAGGATCTGGGCATTAAGATGGAAATCATATATCACAACCTCGGCCTTCTGCAGATATCTCATGCCCTTGACAGTAAGCAGTCCGATGTCTCCCGGACCCGCGCCTACAAGATAAACAATTCCTTTCCCGCTCTTCATAAGGGATTTATTTTAGCACAAAAAACAAGGTATTACCGAAAACACAAAGGAGATCCTTCAGGGCAGCAGGGGAATGCTCTTTATGTCCCTGTACTATTAACCCAAAAAATGCATTTCAAAATAGAAATTTGCAGGGATATGTGGAAAAAAACCTTTATCTGCGCCACCTTTGCAAGACGTCTGACACTCAAAAGAACATCATTTTTTATAAAAAACGATTGATCTCATAAGTATCCGAATTGCGACATTATAAGGTTTTTTGGAGCGTGTCCCTGCAATAATTGCATTGGGGGGGGTTAACCAATTCATGTTGCAACATCAACATCACTACTGCCTGATGCCGATGATGTTACAATAACCGTAAGAATGCAGAACCTTAAAGAATATTACGATAAGCTGAAGGGAAGTACTATCGCCTGCATAGGGTTTTTTCTCTCTCCACTTTCCTGGTGGAATGACCCCTATGTCAATGTCCCTATCGCCTATTTTTGTGCCTGGATAATCAGTCTTTATGGCCACCGGTTGTTCTTGCCAGCCTTTATTGGTAGTTATCTGGCAACAAATGTGCTGGGGTTTGTACTTCTGCATAAAGGGATTATAAAGACCCTTTCGAAGAACGATTCGCAAAAAGTTCAATATACCATAAAGAACTTTATGAAAGACCTTGCGATTTCCATGGCTTATACCTTGTTGATAATACTGCTTGTGAAAATAAAGGTGATCCAGCCTCCTCAGGACTATATGAAATAGAATTTTAATAATGGATAGAGTGCTTATTATCCCTTTCCGGATAGGGATACCTGAAATCGTGTGCAGCCCTGATGATTCTCATGATTTTTTATTTCTCTTTGAAATCCTCTCTTTTGGTTCAACCCCGAACCGGAGGTCATTAATCCTGACCGCCTCGACAATATCAGAAGCTATAGATTCAAAATCCTCGGATGCCTCCGGCAAATACAGCCATTTCTTCAGGACGGGATGCTGAACAACGTCGTTGAAGTCTTTACAAATACTGTCATGGAACTGATGGTCAGTCGGGATTAATACCCCGTTCCAGGGCTCCTCTCCCGAGGCAAGTACAAGCATGAGCCTTCCATGAAGATAACAGGCGAGGCATCCGAACATCGGTTTTTCAAGGTAGCTCGGCTCCTCCATCAAAGGCTCAAAAAGCCAATGGAGTGGATGTTGTTTTTTTATCTTTTTACCTTTAAGCCTCATTCTCAGGCTTGTTTTTCAGACTTGCTATCACAAGCCAGCCAACAGCTGCAATCATGATGAGCCAGCCGAAGGTTTTGACGATAACGGCTATTGTGGTGTCATATTTAAGCATGCCGAGACCTGAAAGTATTGTATTCCAGTCATGCTCCCCGCCACCGACAAGGGGCAATGCCATTTTTCTTACGTCTGCGATATACCACGAGATGTTAAGTAGATTTTCTCCGAACCAGAAGGCGCTGAATGTGACTCCGGAGGGCTCTCTTCTTAGATAGAAGTTTACAAAAATAATGACCGGGATCAAAAGCTGAAAAATGGTCCCGCCCCAAATACCTATGCCTTCCCCTAATATGCCAAAAAACAGATGGCCGAATTCATGAAATGGAAGGTTAATAAAGTCCAGCAAAAGGAAACCGCTATCGCTGGTCAGGGCATGTATCCAGAAGGCAAAAGCTGATATTACCCATACTGCTAAAATGATTTTAGAGACGGATTTCCATGAAGTTCTCATCCTGAATTATATGCTAATTTAATGACAGTTAAATTTCAATCACTGCGCAAATCCGGACGGTCATGGAGTTGGTGCAAAAACGATGGCGGGAGCGTGTGGGAATCGAACCCACCCTTCCCGCTTTTGGCAGGAAACACTGGATTTGAAGTCCAGGCGGGACACCAGAACCCGATGCGCTCCCAGAGTTACATAATACTGCATTGTCCGGCCTCTAAGCAACCAACCCTATATCCGCGGGCCATTCTTTATTTTCTCTCGATCAGACAAATTTTATTTTTTCCCATATATGTCCAAAATAAAAACAGAAGAAAGGCGGAATGCTATTTAATTTTATTTAGTTAGTAATGATTTTTTTAAAAAGACTATTGAATAATTATTTTTATGTATGTTATCCTCTACACAGAGTTCGGGAGTTTTTGTAAATGAGAGGCCACAAAGACTTTTAGCTTTGTGGCCTTTTTTAGTGGTGCAGTAATCCTCCTGAGACTTAGTTTTTGAGTAAGGAGGTAAAAAATGGCTAACGGAACAGTAAAGTGGTTCAATGAGTCAAAGGGCTTCGGCTTTATCACAACCGAGGACAATAGTGACGTATTCGTCCACTATTCTTCCATCCAGAGCAACGGATTTAAATCCCTTGCCGAGGGTGATGCAGTCAGCTTTGATATTGAAAAAGGTCCAAAAGGACCCAAAGCGATAAATGTAGTCAAGATCTGAATTGACTGAAGCAGTCCTCCTGCTGAGCAGGAGGACTGCTTATTCAAAAAACCTACCGGAAATTTTCAGGAAATTCTGATGGCAGTAAGGATTGGCAGTTGTTCGTGGACGGAAAAAACGCTTATCCAGAGCAGGGAATTTTATCCTGAAGGAACATCAACGGCAGAGGAGAGACTCAGATATTACTCCAATGTATTCGACGTTGTTGAAGTTGATTCGAGTTATTATGCTATACCGTCATTAAGGACAGTCGGCCTCTGGGCAGACAGGACACCACCGGATTTCATATTCCATATAAAGGCATATGGTATTCTTACAGGCCATGCTGCTGACCTGAGGTCCATGCCCCAGGAGATCAGGGACATGCTTCCGGCTGAAACTTTAAAAGAGAATCGTATCGCTGTAAAGGAAAGAAGACCTCTTGAGACTACATTCAGGCTTTTTAAAGCATCCTTCGGTCCTCTCATAAAATCGAAAAAATTAGGGATAGTTGTATTTCAATATCCGCCGTTCTTCATTTATAAGAGGGAAAACCTCGATTACATCATTTTCTGCAAAGAGATGATGGGGGATCTTCGTATAGGCATAGAATTCAGGCATGGAAGCTGGCTGACAGAGAATAAAAAGAAAGAGGTT
>JAKAKQ010000141.1 GCA_021813425.1 Nitrospirota bacterium | reverse complement strand
TCATTTATTGCGCCTGCGAATGCAGCGCCTGAGACGGTTTTTAATCTCTCGGCTTCGTGCATATTGACCCTTAACCCGATTGCAATATCATTGTTAAGATGTGCGCCTCCAATCCCGAGCACAGAAACACTCTTTAAATACCCGTCTTTGAAAAGCGCGATATCGGTTGTACCACCCCCTATATCGATAAGAACCGCTCCGTATTCCTTTTCATCCCTTGTGAGCGTGGAATATGCTGATGCAAGCGGTTTTAGTACGATATCATCCACATCGAGATCCGCCTTTGTGCAGCATTTAATCAGGTTCTGTACAGGGGAGGCAGCTCCTGTGATTATATGGACTCTGGCCTCGAGCCTTACACCTGACATGCCTGTGGGGTCGGCTATGCCTTCCTGTTCATCAAGTGTAAATTCGGCAGGGATAACATGCAGCATTTCCCGGTCAAGCGGGATATAAACAGTCTTTGCCAAGTCTATAGAGCGTTCCACATCAGCGCGGGTAACCTCTTTCCCTCTTATACCTGCTGCGCCGGAACTGTTGAATCCCCTGATATGTACTCCTGATATGCCGGCATAAACGGATTTAATCCTGGTCCCCGAGCAAGCCTCTGCTTCCCTGACAGCCTGTCTTATCGACTCAACCGCTGCATCCATATTGACTATCATCCCCTTCCTGATGCCTGACGAAGGAGATGTGCCGAGACCGAGTATGCTTGTTCCCTTATCATTTGCCTCGGCCACAAATGTGCAGACCTTTGTCGTGCCGATATCAAGACTGGTGATAATGTCTGTGCCCATCAGTTAATTACCTCGTTTACAGGTTTCACAACAGCCTTGTTGGCAAATCTTAGATCTATATAATCTACGTGAATGTTGCGCTTTTTTATCTCTCCTTCAAGCTCTATCAACCTATCGAGCTTATCCTCGTAGTCTCCGGCGCCTACTTTAACTACTACGCCGTCAAGGTTTACCGACATCTCCTGCGGTTTATACGCGATTATTTCTATATGTTCTTTCTCAAACAGGAGTCCTTTGTCTTTTATTGCCCGGACCAGATTCAGGGCCTCGGAAAAAACCTCTTTTTTGCCGAAAGGGGTCCCGGTTATGACAGGTAAGAACGGCACTGAAGTGTCTTTCAACTCCTCAAGCATCTTGCCTTTTTCATCCACTATGAAAAGGCGCCCCTTCAGGTCAAAGAGCGCAAAGGGTTCTGCCTCTTTGATGAGGATATGGAGACTGTCAGGAAGTTCCTTTCTTATTGAAACAGACCTTATCCATGGCGAGCCGATCATTTTTTCGAATATTTTATTGTTCGATATCGTTAATAGATTTTCATTGCCTGTAAACCCGGCCAGGTTCTTGAGTTCTTCATCGGACAGGTGCTCGTTCCCGGTGAAAATAAATCTCTCAACATGAAATGCCTGGCCTATCGAGATTGAAATAAAATATATAAATGCGGCAAGTGCAATTACAGGAAATGCTATAAAGGCAGAATACCTGACCTTTGAGACAAGACCGGTCATGTGGTTTTTCCTGCCCGTAAGATTATTCTTTATCTTCCTGTTACCTTTCACCTTCTATGCCTCCGAGTATCTCTTCCAGGAGCGCCGGAAAGTCGAGCCCTGACAGCCTTGCGATCTTGGGGAGAAGACTCGTTTCAGTCATGCCCGGGATCGTATTTACTTCAAGTACAAACGGGGCGCCGTTATTGTCAACCCTAAGATCAACTCTTGTTGCGCCACTGCAGCCCAGCGCCAGATGAGCTGATAAAGCAGCGTTCCTTGACCTCTCATACACCTTTTTTGAGAGTTCCGGGGGAAGGATATATTCTGTAAGTCCAGAGGTATATTTTGCCTTGTAGTTGTAAAATTCAAGTGAAGGTCTTACCTCAACCCCGCCGAGGACTTTGTTGTTCAATATCCCTATCTGTATCTCTTTCCCCTCAATGTATTTCTCTATAATTACCTTATCGCCATAAGAGAATGCCTTCTTAAGTGCCTTGCCTGATTTTGATCTGTCCCTGACAATTTCTACGCCTACACTGGAACCCTCGGATGCTGGCTTGACAACCCAGGGCAACCTAAAACCGGTTTCGAGTTCCGAGTTTCGAGTTTTGGGTTCTGAACCCTTTTTTGAACTCCGAACTCCGAACTCCGAACTCCGAACTATCTTGAACGGCGGTACAGGTATCCCATGGTAAAGGAAGACCTTTTTTGATGCCTCCTTGTCCATTGCAAGCGCTGAAGCAAGAACTCCTGACCCTGTATATGGTATGCCCATTACCTCGAGCATCCCCTGTATTGCGCCGTTTTCGCCATGTCCACCGTGAAGTGCGATGAAGGCGACATCTATGCGCTTCTTTTTCAAAACGTCACAGAAATCATCCTGTACATCTATCGCCGCTACATTGTATTTAAGGGATTTGAGGGAATTGTATATTGCGGTACCGCTCCTGAGAGATACCTCTCTTTCAGACGATTTACCACCCATAAGAACGCCTATCTTTTTTGATCTAAGTAAACTGTTTTTCATATCAATCTCTCCCGATCACCCTGATCTCCGGTTCAAGTATGATCCCGGATTTCCTGTTAACGGCCGTCGAAACCTTATTCATCAGATTTAAATAATCAGAGGCTGTGCCTCCACCCTTATTTACAAAAAAGTTCGCATGGACCGTGCTGACCTCGATGCCTCCTATCCTCATGCCCTTGCACCCTGCCATATCGATAAGTTTGCCTGCCGGTTCACCTTCAGGATTTTTAAAAACACAACCAAGTGATTTTTCCGAGATAGGCTGTTTCTGTTTTTTTTCCATAAAGAAATTTTCTGTCCTGAAAGATACCTTCTCTTTTTCGTCTCTCTTCAATCTGAGGTTGGCGCTTAGCACAATATCATTCCCTGAAATATCTGATTTCCTGTAACCGAAACCAAGACCCTTGGCCTTGAACCTGTCGAGTCTGCCGTTAGAGTCCATTATTGCGACTGAAACAAGCACGTCCTTTATCTCATATCCGAACGAACCTGCATTCCCCAATATAGCGCCTCCTGTTGTGCCTGGTATGCCTGTCAGGCCCTCGACCCCTGAATAGCCATTTTCCCTGCAGAAGTTGACCAGCCTTTGCAGAGGCACACCGGCTTCAACGAACAGTTCAGCATAATCGTTCCCTTCCTTAAGCACCTCTATCCTTTTAAATGCCTTCAGGGAAATCACAACGCCCTCGATGCCTTTGTCCAGAACAAGTGTGTTGGTCCCTCCGCCAAACGGCAAAAAAGGTATACCCTTTTTCCTTAACACGATTATCATATTCCTTATCGAGAGAGGATCATCAGGGCTTACAAGAGCATCTGCAGGCCCGCCTATCGACAGATTGGTATGGTCCTTCATCGGGGCATCGAACTGTACTTCACCCTGATAGATGTCTTTAAATGTGTCCTGCCATTCCTGCCGGCTAAGCATTATTTAACCTCTCTATCAATTTTTCTCCGAGTTTCCAGACATCTCCTGCCCCAAGTGTAAGAAGGATGTCGCCATTTTTTATCCTTGTAACAACCTGTTTTAATACGTCTTCCTTATCAGCAGCATAAGAGACATCTTTGAGTCCTTTTTCCTTGATTTTATCCATCAGAAACCTGGAAGTGACCCCTTCTACAGGTTTTTCGCCTGCAGGATAAATATCGATAAGGAAAAGAGAATCAGAATCTGCAAAGGATACGGAAAACTCGTCCATCAGATCCGATGTCCTCGAATACCTGTGCGGCTGGAAGATAACGAACAGTCTTCCTTTTTCTCCGAGCTTTCTCAGGTTTTCCCTGGCGGCAGACAGTGTTGCTCTTATCTCTGTAGGGTGATGACCATAATCATCATAAACCTTTACCCCTCCTGCCTCCCCTTTGAACTCAAACCTGCGCTGGATGCCGCCAAAAGATTTCAGCGCATCTTTTATCTTAGAGGTTTCCATCTGCAGTTCTGATGCAACGCCGATGCATGCAAGGGTATTAAGGATATTATGTGTTCCCGGTAATGGGATCGAGAATCTGCCAAGGGCCTTATCCCTGTAAAGCACTTCAAAACTTGTTGACATGAACCCTTTTTCGATATCTACAGCGTATATATCAGAAGATTCCGAAAGGCCATATGTCAGAAACCTCCTGTGTATGTCAGGGATCAACCCTCTAAGGATTTCATTTTCTGCGCAGACAAAAGAAACTCCGTAGAACGGCACCTTATTAATGAAAGACAGAAAGGCCTGTTTGAGGTTCTCCATGTTTCTGAAGAACTCCATGTGTTCCCTGTCAATGTTTGTTACAACAGCAATTGTCGGGGAAAGCTTAAGAAAGGAGCCGTCACTTTCATCGGCTTCTGCAACCAGAAATTCGCCCTGGCCGAGTTTTGCGTTGCTTCCGATACCCTTGAGCTTTCCGCCGATTATGATTGTGGGGTCCAATCCGCCATGGCCGAGAACAGTTGAGACGAGCGATGTCGTGGTGGTTTTTCCGTGTGCCCCTGCAACAAGAATGCCGTATTTCAGCCTCGCAAGTTCCGCGAGCATCTCTGCACGCGGTATCACAGGCACAGAAAGCCTTTTTGCAGCCATAACCTCCGGATTGTCATGAAGGACTGCAGATGAGACAACTACAACGTGGGCATTGCCTATGTTTTTTTCCCTATGTCCAATATTTATCTTTACCCCCATTCCCTCAAGCCTTCTTGTTGTTTCAGTTTCTTTGAGGTCCGAACCTGTTACTTCATAGCCTAAATTCAGGAGCACCTCTGCAATGCCGGACATCCCCACCCCGCCTATCCCTACAAAATGTATAACCCTGTATTTCTCGAACACCTTTACTCCTTTAACTGTTGTTACAAGTGAAAATAACTATTATTAAATGCTTCATAATTGAATAAACATAAATTCAACAAATCTCCCCTAACCCCTCTTTTCCAAAGAGGGGTATAATCCTCCCTTTGGCAAAGGGAGGTGAGGAGGGATTTTATAATTAAGTGTCGTCATTATTTTGAGACTGTTTATTAACCATCCTCTATTCATTTTCATGATTTGCCTTTCTTAACCAGGCTCATTGCTATATCGACTATCTTGTTGGATGCCTCAGGCCTTCCGAGCCCTCTGCTCGCTTTTTG
>JAKAKQ010000124.1 GCA_021813425.1 Nitrospirota bacterium | reverse complement strand
CCTCCATCTCTCTCAGGACGTTCAGGATGCCCTGTCCGTCATTGTCGGAAGCGCAAAGGAGTCGACTGAGATGGCAAAGGCTATCCAGAAAGCCACAGAGGAAGAGGTTATCGCCCTGAAACATATCACACGTTCTACGGAACTTATGACCGAACAGATCGATATGATATCAAGGGCATTGAACGAGCAGACGAAGGGCAGCAATTTCATTATCGAGACAACAGAAAAAGTGCGGGACATGTCATTGCAGGTCAAGAATTCAACAGAGGAACAGAAGCAGGGGTCGCGACATATCCTGAGTGCAGCAGAAAATGTTACCCATGAATCAGCTTATCTGGAAAGCCTGGTGACAAAACAGCGCGAAAAGGGCAACGAGATTGTACGGGCCATGGAGCAGATACAGGAAACAACGAGCGACCTGGTTAATGCTGCCAATCAGATGACCGAAGTAATCAACTCGTTAAAGAGTGACTCCCTCTATCTCATGCATGAACTGAAGCGTTTCAAGGTGTAGCTGCTGTCTCACGTACCTGCGTCCGTGTCTTGTTGCAGCACTGGAAAAAATGCAACCTTTATCGAAAACTGCACATTTCATGATTAAAATCATGTTTTGATAAATTGGAGATAAGTTATGATATTTATGTGGAAAAAATCGACCGTTCATATATCAGATATATCAGATATGCCGTGCAGTGGTCTGTATTTTTATTCCTTATTTATGCCGGATATAAGTTCTATCTTTTCGTAGAATATTTTTCTGCATCTGACATATCTTCTGTGAACGCTGAATCAATATTGTTAAGCAGGCCCCCCTCTGTAGAGGGATTTCTTCCAATAGGCGCCTTAATGTCATTTAAGCTATGGATTTCTGAAGGTATATTCGACCGTATACATCCTGCGGGGCTCGTAATTTTCTTAGCAGCAATCCTGATGGCATTAATACTGAAAAAAGGGTTCTGCGGCTGGATATGCCCTGTTGGTGCATTGTCGGATATTATATGGAAACTGGGCAGAAAGATATCCGGCAGGAATTTCAGGATCCACAGATACGCAGATTATACCTTAAGGTCTTTGAAATATATCCTGATGCTGTTTTTCATCTATGTAATTGTGGTCAAAATGCCGCCTTCTGCAATATTGCAGTTCCTCGAGGGCGATTATTACAAGATAGCAGACGTTAAAATGCTCTATTTTTTTACTGAAATGACTAAAGTGACCTTTATAACGCTCCTTATATTGTTCCTGCTTTCGATATTCTACAAGAATTTCTGGTGCAGGTATCTCTGTCCTTACGGCGCTTTATTGGGGCTTATCAGTTTATGCAGTCCCCTGAAGATAACAAGGAACGAAGATGCATGCATCCACTGCGAAAAATGTACGGACAACTGCCCTTCCCTGCTTCCCGTTGAGAAAAAAAACAGGATCAGGTCTCCTGAATGCACAGGATGCCTTACATGCGTCAGCCACTGTCCTTCAAGGGGCGCGCTCGATATTGCATTACCTCGTAAAATAACTTTAAAGCCGTTAATATTTGCTGTCATGATTGTTACTCTGTTCTTTGGAACTATAGGTATTGGGAAAATAGCAGGGAAGTGGAAATCAGCAGTCACTTATGAAGAATATAAGCGTATAATTCCTCAAGCGAAATTACTCGAACACCCCTGAATATCATTATTTCTCGGATAAGGACAGGACATAGTATTTGAGCGGTTTTATTTGCCAGATATTCAGACAGTATATATTTTGATAAATAAAGAGGGCAAATTTCCCGAAAGCTTTCGGGATCGAAGACCGAGAATGAGCGAAAATATTATGTTCTGTCCGGTTATGAATCAAGTATAAGCAGGGGTGGATCGTCTTTGAGCGGCTGTTTATTTATTCCATGACCTCATTATTCCTGTCCCTGCCCTACCCTCTATCGCATCCAATAAATCTTCGGGTCTTGAGATAATCACTTCTTCGCCGCCTGATTCAAGAAATCCTATAGCTGCTTCGATCTTCGGCCCCATGCTTCCGGGAAGAAAATGGCCTTCGAGAAGATACCTTCTTGCTTCTTTTATGCCGAGTTTATTTATTTTCTGCCTGGCTTCAGTTCCCCAGTTGAGATAGACCCCATCCACATCCGTGAGTATCACGAATTTTTTCAAGGAAAGATTACAGGCCAGAAGACTTGCCGAGAGGTCTTTATCTATAACTGCATCAACCCCTTTAAGCATCCCGTTTTCTTCAATCACCGGAATGCCTCCTCCGCCTGAAGCTATTGGAATAATACCCTTTTCCAATGCGGTCTTTATGGCGTCGATCTCTACTATCCTTTCAGGTTTTGGCGAGGGTACGACCCTTCTCCAGCCCCTTCCCTTTATTTCAAGCATATGCCATCCTTTTTTCATATACATCTGCGCATCATTTTCAGAATAGTAAGGTCCGATCGGCTTTGTCGGTTCTATAAATGCAGCATCATTTTTATCCACCAGCACATGGGTTATGATAACAGAGACTGTTTTATGAATCCCGGCTTTTTTCAGTTCGTTGTTCAGGCTCTCTGCCATCATAGCCCCTATCCCTCCCTGGCTGTCGGCAACACATATATATAAAGGCATGGGTGGTATGTAGTCCCTTGCGCATTCATTCCTAAGCAGGATGTTTCCGACAATGGGACCGTTTCCGTGTGTGATAACCGGATGCAGCCCCTGCGAGATCAATCCGGCAATTGGCTTCATGCAGGCATCCGTGTGTTTAAACTGCTCCTCAATATAGCCCCTTTCCCCTTGAAGGATCAGGGCATTTCCGCCGAGGGCTATAAGCACGGGACTTTCAGAGACCATGGGCTTTAAGGAAAGACCCTGCCACTTCTGTCAGGTCTATGTCGAAATCATAAAAAACCCTGACTGATGGCTTGTCTATCTTTATGATCCTTCGGAGGTTTACAGGCGTGGCGATAATAACAACATCAGACGGCGTTTTAGAGATCGTTTCTTCAAGTTCCTTAATCTGGACTGCAGAATAACCCATAGCAGGAAGCACCGGGCCGATGTGGGGATATTTAGTATATATCTCCTTTATAGAACCTGCAGCATAAGGCCCCGGATCGGCAAACCCCGATACAATCTTTCTGGAAGCAGATACCCCGGCGCCATACGGCATTCCACCGTGTGTTATGGTCGGCCCGTCTTCAATGACGAGGGCCTTTTTCCCCTTTATCAGTTCATAATCACCTACGGTAAAGACTGAGGGCGCCTCAAGGACTTTTGCATGAGGGTTTTCCCTGTGAATGGTCTCTTTCATCGATCTTATGTCAATCTCTTTTGCATCGTTTACCTTTGTAAGGATTAAGAGATTCCCCCTCATCAGGTTAACCTCACCGGGATAAAACCGTGTCTCATGCCCCGGCCTTAAGGCATCGAGGAGGACAATTTCGAGGTCAGGCAGTATGAAAGGGAAGTCATTATTTCCCCCATCCCATAGTATGACCTGAGAGTTTTTTTCAGCCTCTTCAAGGATTTTTTTGTAGTCCAGTCCGGAATAGACCGTGATGCCGTTTTGAACAAGGTGTTCGAACTCCTCCCTTTCCTCGATGGTGCATGTTCCCCTGTCGATATCTTCCATCGAGGAAAATTTTTTGACCGGGATAAAATCGCAGTAGGCCATGGGATGCCTGATCACCGATACATCCGCCCCACTATCCCTGAGCAGGCCTGCCAGTTTCCTCGTGATGATGGACTTGCCGCAGCCGGTCCTTACAGCGCAGACAGAGATAACAGGGACTGAACTTCTGAGCATCGTCTTTTCAGGTCCGAGCAGAAGAAAATCAGCGCCACTGGAAAGGCAGAGGGAGGCCCTGTTCATAAGATGCTCGTATGAAACATCACTATAAGAGAATACGACCCGGTCTACCATATTTTTTTCTATAAGTTCCCCGAGGTCCTCTTCGGGATAGATGGGAATGCCTTCAGGATACCGGCCTCCTGCAAGTTCATTCGGGTATGTCCTCTGCGAGATATAGGGAATCTGTGCGGCAGTGAATGCAATGACATCTTCGAAGGGATTTCCCCTGTATACCATGTTGAAGTTATGGAAATCCCTCCCTCCTGCGCCCATGATGATAACCCTTTGTCTTTTCACTATATTAACCTTTGCATATCGTTTTGTTAATCGTATCTTCAAGGATATCAAGTCCTTTATCCAGCTCTCCTTTTTTGATGACCAAAGGCGGTGCGAGCCTTATGATATTTTTATCCACCCCGCATTCAAGGAGTATCAGTCCTTTCTCGCGGCACCTTGAAATAATCTTTTTTAAACCCTCTGTATCAGGCTTCCCGTTTTTCACAAACTCTATCCCAATCATAAGACCCAGCCCCCTGACATCGCCGATGCAGCCGTATTTTCCCTTCATGCCTTGCAGCCTTTGCAGGGCATAAGCGCCCAAAGACAGGGCATTCTCAAGGAGTTTATACTTCTTAATCACATCAATAGTTGCGACCGCTGCCGCACAGGAAACCGGGTTCCCTCCGAATGTTGTGCCGTGTGCGCCCGGAGACCATTTCTTCATAATCTCTTTTTTCGAGACAACCGCACTGAGGGGCATTCCCGAGGCAATCCCCTTTGCTGCGGTCATAATATCGGGAATAACATTAAAATGCTCTGATGCAAACCACTTCCCTGTCCTTCCCATGCCTGACTGGACCTCATCGAAGACAAGGAGAATATCCCATCTGTCACAGAGGGACCTCAGGCGCTTGAGGAATTCCACAGGAGGGACAACATAACCTCCCTCTCCAAGCACAGGCTCGATGATCATGCAGGCGATTTCCTCAGGAGGGATGAGATGTTTAAAAAGCCTTTCAAGATATTCATGACAGTCCATGCTGCAGGTCTCTGCCCTCTGGCCGAAAAAACATCGGAAACAATATGGATAAGGTGAGTGATAAACAGACGGCAGAAAGGGATGATACTTTCTGCGGTACCTTATACTTGAGGTTGTAAGACTTGCCGCACCGAAAGTCCTTCCATGAAAACCGCCTGTAAAGGCTATGATGCCCTGTCTCCCCGTATGGAACCTGGCAAGCTTGATCGCCCCCTCGACCGCTTCTGCGCCTGAATTGCTGAAGAAGCACATATCAAGTCCCCGCGGTGTTACCTCTTTAA
>JAKAKQ010000244.1 GCA_021813425.1 Nitrospirota bacterium | reverse complement strand
CCCTTATCTTTCCCTATCCCAAGACAATTTCCAATATTCAGTTTTCTGACAAAAACATATGGATTTTATGTTATTTTATCTCATTGGAAACATTAGAGAACAGAGTGCGGTCTGATGTATTCAGGGAGGTAGTCCTCACACAGGACGAGGCTTCAAAGAAATCTCATAAAGCCCTCTTTTCATTAGATGATTCCTGCTATGTCATAGCCAGCGAAAAGATAACCGATTCAATATTATCAGCGGCTAAAGAAAACATAAATAAGTTACATATTTCGGTCAACTGGGAGAATCTGCTTAGGGTGGCTTTATGGGTTTCTGAAAAGCCTGCGATACACGATGTTCTGACTCTTATTAAAAAGGCAGGACTGACAGGCGAAGAGTTGCTGCCATTTAAGAACTCCGATGTGAATGATATACTGCCATGGCTTTATTACGGAAAGAGATTCGATATCTTGAGAAGGATATGCAATGCAGCAAAGTCAAAGGTCAAGACTAAGATCGGGAGTAAAAAGACGCTTGTTCACTGCCATCTTGTCTCTGATGAATCCGGAAAGATAGTTGCAAGCAGCCTTTGAAGGTGCTGATTGCCCTCTTGCAGGGCAAAAGATTTCACAGGGGAAAGCTTGCATATATATGTTTTTCCTGTTATTCTTTTAAAGAAAATTTGGGAGGGATATCTTGGCAAAGGCCAAAGTTCTGCTTGTTGAAGACGATTCCATTCAGGCAAATATAACAAAAGAATTACTTGAAAAAGTCGGGTATGATGTCCTATGGGCTGCTGACGGGATTAACGCGATCAAGACCGTAAAATCCGAAAGACCTGACATCATTCTGCTCGACCTTATACTGCCGGGGCTGGATGGCTACGAAGTATGCAGATGGCTCAAGCTCGACGAATCCACCAAGGGTATACCTGTGATAATGCTCACCGTAAAGAAAGAACTCTCAGACAAAATTTCAGGGCTCCAGATAGGCGCTGATGATTATCTTCCAAAGCCTTATAATGAACTCGAATTGAACGCAAGGATATATGCGTCTTTGAGGACAAAGACATTACAGGATGAACTCAAGATGAAGAACAAGCAGCTTGAGGAGTTGCTTTACAAGGTTGAATATATGGCGATTACGGATGCGCTTACTGAACTATATAACCGCAGGAGATTGCATGATGTCCTCGGCAAGGAGTTCGAGAGGTCAAAGCGATACTCGACGCCGTTTTCAGTTGTTATGCTTGATCTGGACCACTTCAAGAAAGTAAACGATAATTATGGCCACCAGACAGGGGACATGATATTGAGGGGTGTTGCAAAGATCCTTTTAAGCAGTATCAGGGACATTGATACTGCTTCCAGATACGGCGGCGAGGAATTTGTGCTTGTACTTCCTAATACAGCCAGGAACGACGCTAAAAATGTTGCGGAGAGGATAAGGGAAACTATTGAAAAAAACAATTTTTCAATCATAGAAAACAATCTCCTTACTGTAAGCATCGGGATTTCAGGCCTGCCCGACAAAAAGATCGAGACAGAGGATAAACTTATGAGATGTGCCGACATTGCTCTTTATCGTGCAAAACAAAACGGGAGAAACCGCACTGAGATTGCAGATGGAAAAGATCTGGAGAACGCACACTAAACCTGCTTAATCATCACGCAGCATCTCGCCTTTTATTGATTTAATCCGTTAATTCTTTAATAATAAAACAAAAATCTATGTCTTTCAGCAAGGAGAAGAATTGAAAAAAGGGATATATCTTGAAAATACCCCGCTGGATGAAGCGATAGGGAAATGGAGAAAGAAAACCGACTCAGCAGGGATCAAACCTTTGGAATATGAAAGAATAAAGGCTGGAGAGTCTCTCGGCAGGGTGACTGCCGGGGCAGTCTTTGCAAGGATCTCCTCCCCTTTCTATCACTCCTCAGCAATGGATGGATATGCCGTAAGATTTGCCGATACCTTTGGCGCCTCGGAGACTTCTCCAAAGAGGTTGGAATCGGGCAGGCAGGCTGTTTATGTTGATACAGGCGATCCGATCCCTGATGGTTTTAACGCTGTTATCATGATAGAAGATGTAAATATCATTAAGGACCGGCAGTCAGCGGTCAGCAGTCAGCAGTCAGCAGCGGGAATCCTGAATAAGAAACAGGGATCGGAAAACGAGGAGGTTATTCACGAAGAATTTATCGAGATCATTCAGCCGGCAACTCCCTGGCAGCATGTAAGGGTCATAGGCGAGGATATCGTTTGCACAGAACTTATACTTCCCGAAAACCATAAAATAAGGCCTGTTGACATCGGGGCGATCATTTCAGGAGGGCATATTGAGATAAATGTCCGCAAAAAACCCAGGGTAGTGATTATCCCGACAGGGAGTGAACTTGTTGAGCCAGGGACGGATCTTAAAAGAGGCGATATCATCGAATACAATTCGATGATTTTATCTTCCCTTGTGCAGGAGTGGGGAGGGGAACCGGTGAGGAACAGCCCGGTGCCTGATGACATTGATAAGATAAAGCGGGCGATCCTTGAAGGGTGTGAAAAAGGAGACATCGTTGTTGTCAATGCAGGGTCGTCAGCCGGTTCAGAGGATTTTACGGCAGCGGCGATCGCGGCTCTCGGGGAAGTGATCCTGCATGGAATAAATATAAAGCCGGGCAAGCCTGTTATTTTAGGATGGGTAAAAAACAGACCGGTAATCGGTATACCAGGCTATCCTGTTTCTGCATATATAACCTTTAACCTTTTTGTAAAGGAGTTGATATACAGGATGCAGGGACTTGATATGCCTGAGCCTGAATTTATCAAGGCCAGGCTCTCGCGACAGGTTGCATCTTCCCTCGGACAGGAAGAGTTTCTCAGGGTCAAACTCGGTAAGGTCGGAGAAAATCTGATAGCAACGCCTGTAAGCAGGGGAGCAGGTGTATTGATGTCACTTGTCCGGGCTGATGGTTTTGTAAGGATACCTTCAATGTCCGAAGGGTTCGGGGCAGGGGCAGAGGTTGCAGTTGAAATGCTCAGAAATAAGGGAGAGATAGAAAATACTGTTGTTTGTATTGGAAGCCATGACAATGCATTAGACCTTCTTGCAAATATCCTGAAAAAGCGCAATCCAAAATTATCGCTTTCGTCTGCACATGTAGGCTCCATGGGCGGACTCATGGCATTGAAAAAAGGTGAGGCGCATATGGCAGGAACCCACCTTCTTGACGAAGAGACGGGAGCTTATAATGTTCCGTTTATTCAGAGAATCCTTGGAGGTATAGGTGTTGTGTTGATAAACCTTGTTTACAGGCAGCAGGGTCTTATAGTACTAAAAGGCAATCCTAAAGACATCAGGGATTTTAATGACCTGACAAGAAAGGACGTTATTTTTATAAACAGGCAGAGCGGTTCTGGTACAAGGTTGCTCACGGACAAATATCTAAAGGAGAATAACATATCGCCAAAGGATATCAGGGGATATGAAAGAGAGGAATATACCCATATGGGAGTTGCTTCTGCAGTATTGACAGGCATCGCAGATACGGGTATGGGTATACTGGCAGCTGCGCATGCACTTGAAATGGATTTTATCCCTTTGGCAAAAGAGAGATATGACATTGCAATACCGGCAGAATATATTGAAACCGAAAAAATTTCTGCACTTTTAAAGATCATTAGGGAAAGCAGGGAATTCAGAGATTCTGTAGAGAAACTGGGTGGTTATGATATATCGGATATGGGAAAAGTAATGTATGAATCATGATTCGCTCGCCTTCTCGTGCAATATTAAATTAACACCGCCTTCAACCCCTGACAAGACTGCCGATGCGGAAAGACTCAGGAATGAACTCGAAAAGATGGAAATGCATAATGTAGCTATTCCCCTTGATATTCTCAGGAGACTGCCTGAAGAGCTTCGCAGAAATCAATTTGTGATGAAAATTGTCATTGGCGGGAAAAATGATGATCTGAGGCTGCTTGATATCGGTAAAGAAGATATCTACGGTCTTGCTCTCGATATCGGCACAACAAATATCGAATGTTCCCTGTTTAATCTCGACACCGGAGAAAAAATAGATATGCTCGAAATAGAAAACCCCCAGATGAAATCCGGCAGTGATGTGCTGACAAGGGTTCAGATGGCTATTTCAGGTGGATCAGGCGTTCTGGTCAGGGGACTTCTTAATGGTATCAACGACCTCATAAAGACGATCTGCACAAGGAACAATATCAGCCCTGAAGATATTTTTGCGGCAGCGGTTGCCGGCAATACAATAATGTCCCATTTTTTCCTCGGGCTCGATGTAAGGAACATATCTGTCAGTCCTTATATCCCTGCAGTTAACAGAGCTCTGTTTTTAAGCGCTGAGGATACAGGTATGGATATTAATAAGAACGCAGTTGTTTATGCGTTCCCTAATTCAGGCAGTTACGTTGGCGGTGACATAATAAGCGGCATGATCTTCTCAGGGATAAATAAGGAGGAAGAGCCTGTTCTGTTTATCGATGTAGGGACAAGCGTAGAGATAACATTGGGCTGTAAGGAATGGGTAATGGTTGGTGCAGGCGCTGCCGGCCCTGCACTTGAAGGGGGTATTTCGAGCATCGGTAAAAAGGCCGAGAAGGGGACTATATGCAGTGTGAAGATAGATCGTAAAAACAGGGGCATCGATATAAAGGTCATATCTGATGTTGAGCCTGCCGGCATTTGCGGCTCGGGAATGATAGACCTGATATCGGAGATGTTCTCGGCCGGTATAATAGACCAGGCAGGAAAGTTTACCGGAACCGACAATAGGATATTAGAAAGAGACGGAGAAAAGGCATATCTGATTTACAGCTCCAAAAATAACGAACTTTTTTTGACAGAAAGGGAGATACAGAATTTCCTTCTGTCAAAGGGTGCGATGTTCGCATTTCTGTATGTATTTGTCAGAGCTGTGGGCCTGTCATTCAGTGATATAAAGAAAGTCTATATCTCCGGCGCTTTGGGATGCGGGATCAATATCGAGAATGCGATTAACATAGGTATGCTTCCGGATATGCCGAGAGAGAGATTTATACCCCTGGGTAATTCGTCTTTAAAGGGAGCTGAAATGGCATTGCTCGACAGGGATCTGCTGGATGAGGTTGACAGAATACTACCGAAAATAACCTACAAAGAGATGAATGAGGACAATGAACTGATGAATGTCCTTCAGGGGGCGCTTTTCATCCCTCATACAGAACCGGATATACTTAAGGGATAGTTGTTAATAAGGTTCGCATAATTGAATAGAAATAATTCAGAAAATCTCCCCTCGCCCCTCTTTGCCAAAGAGTCCCGAAAGCTTTCGGGATTTGGCAAAGGGAGGTTAGGAGGGATTTTACAAATTAATGTCCACATTATTTTGAGACTATTAATATTATGCATAAACAAGTTTGAATTATTAATTCAGAAAGGCAGAAAATCATGGCAAGGCTGACAAAGAAGAGGTCGAAAAAAGCAGGTCTTCCGCCAGGGACACTTGTACATATTGGTGAAAGGACTACCGGGCAGGTAAAGATAACGATAATGGATTATGATGAGAAAAGCTTTCTGGAGAGGGAGGCTGATACGGTTGAAGCATGTTTTGCCTTTAAGGACAAACCGACTGTTACATGGATTAATGTTGAGGGAATTCACAATGTTGAGATACTGGCAAAACTCTGTGACTGCTTTGGATTGCATCCACTTGTTCAGGAAGACATCCTGAATTCAGACCAGCGCCCGAAAATGGAGGATTATGGCAGTTACCTTTATATCGTCCTTAAGATGCTGTCCTTTAACGAGAAGAACAATGAGCTGGTTACAGAACAGATAAGTTTAATCCTCGGCCCTAATTTTGTTATTTCTTTTCAGGAGGGGATTGAGGGAGATGTCTTTAACCAGATAAGGGACCGGATCAGGAACGATAAAGGCCGCATAAGGAAAATGGGGGTGGATTATCTTGCATACTCTTTAATAGACTCGATTGTTGACAGCTATTTTGCTATCCTTGAAAAAACAGGTGAAAGCATAGAACTGCTGGAAGAAAAACTCATTACTAATCCGGCGCCTGAAATTTTGCATACTATCCATAATCTCAAAAGGGACATGATATTCCTCCGCAAATCTGTCTGGCCTTTAAGAGAGCTGATCAGCGGACTGCAAAGGGGAGAATCGGCATTGATCAGACCGGATACCCAGTTATATCTGAGAGATGTTTATGACCATACAATACAGGTGATGGATACGATAGAGACGTTCAGGGACATGCTGTCCGGGATGCTTGATATTTATCTTTCGAGTATAAGCAACAGGATGAACGCTGTCATGAAGGTATTGACCATAATTGCCACGATATTCATGCCGCTGACTTTTATGGCCGGCGTCTACGGAATGAATTTCAAATACATGCCTGAGCTCGAATGGCGTTTTGGTTATCCGGTAGTCTTGCTGATCATGTTTGCTATCGGTATCCTGATGCTGATTTTCTTCAAGAGGAAAAAGTGGTTATAGGATGATAGTATATTGGATTTTAAAGGCAGAGGGGATAATAACCTGTCAGCCCTGATGGTCCATTTCTGAATCATCTTCTTTTAAAAGCCTTTTGCCCCCGATAAATCTTTTCAGATAATAAGGTGTGTCAAGACTGTCAATAGTGACTTTTTTGCCTTTTGATGATGCGTGTATAAAGAGGTTATTGCCGAGATAAATGCCGACATGCGAGGGGAAGGACGCATATGTCCTGAAGAATACGAGATCCCCAATGGACAACTCCTCCTTTTCAATAGATTCTCCCGAATTGAACTGTTCTCTGGCAGTCCTCGGGAGTTCTATGCCGAGAAACCCGTAGACCTTTTTTACATAGCCTGAGCAGTCAATACCGAGAAAACTGTTGCCGCCGAACTTATAAGGTATATCAATGAGTTTTTTGGCAAAGGTAATCAGCTGGTTTGGCTTATCCTTTTCCGGAATTATTTCTGCTTCAGATAATATTTTCAGCTCTTCCTCGATATTTTTTGTAAGTATTCCATTCCTGTTGTCAGCTGAAACTGTCTCGATGTTTTCTTCAAGATAAAGTTTTTGTCCGATCTTAAGTGAAGGGGTTTCAAGTTCATTCAGTTCCATCAGATCATCAGGGTCCAGATTAAATCTTCTGGCGATTGTCCATATGTTGTCACCTTTTTTTATAGTGTAGGTCTTTGGACCGATACGTTTGACTAAAAGCTTCTGGTCTCTCTTCAGTTTTGAGGATCTCAGCCCGTTAAGCTCTTTCAGATCAGTTTGAGAAATTGAATACTTTTTTGAGATGGAAGATATGGTATCGCCTTTTCTGACAGTATGATAAGAGATATCATTCGATGATTTTAATGATCGTGCGTTCTCATTCTGTGAATTATCGGATTTTGGTTTCTTAATATTAGTTGCCATTTCTGTTTTTTGCGGGTGAGATTTTCCTTTTTTATTGGATGCAGTGCTTTTAACAGGTATTATGATCTTCTGTCCTGGCCTCAGATTCCTGGGGTCAATGTTATTCTCTCTCTTTATATCATTGACGCTGACTTTGTACTTCTTTGCTATAGTGGAAGGGTTGTCGCCTTTCTTAACGGTATATACGATCTTTGCATACGCATTGGATACAAAGAATATGAATAAAGATATTGTTAAAATGAATGCTGTTTTTATATATTTCTTCGATAGCATAATATCCGGACCGGCTAAGCAGCCTCCTCCCTTGTAAGCTCCTTGAGTGTCGGCAGGTCAGTTAAGTCCTTCAATCCGAAATACTGGAGAAATTCCCGGGTTGTACCATAAAGAAGGGGTTTGCCTGGAACTTCCTTGCGGCCCATTATCTTTATAAGTCGCCTGTCAAGAAGGGTCTTTATAACCCCGTCTGAATTTACACCCCTTATCTGCTCAAGCTCAGCTTTAATGATCGGTTGCTTGTAGGCTATTATAGCGAGCGTTTCGAGTGCAGGCATCGAGAGTTTATTTGAAGTGCTTGTGCTTTTGTATTTCTTAATCCACTGTGCATATGATGGATTAGTTACTATCTGATAGCCGTTGGCGATCTCGATAATGAGGAGGCCGCTATTTCTTTCCCTGTATTCGATGATCAGATCCTCAATGAGCTGTTTAATTTCCGTCTCGGGAAGATCTGTGATATTTTTCAATACAGCAAGTGTAACTGGCTCACCAGAAACAAACAATAATGCCTCTATAAGAGACTTTCTTTCTCTTGTTTCCATAATTAAGTGCGTTAAATATAGCAGAAAAGGTCAAAAATATCAATAAAAATCAATATTGTAGAAAGATAATCTCATCAAGAACTTGTATTAAGGAAGAGAATAATTTAAACTTTTTTTATACTTGTTTGATTACATTTTTTATAAAGAGGTGCCTGATGGAAAAGTGGAAATGTACTGTATGCGGATATGTTTATGACCCTGAACAGGGTGACCCTGACGGAGGCATTGAGCCGGGGACGCCTTTTGAAAAACTTCCCGATGACTGGGTCTGTCCTGTATGCGGCGCTGCAAAAGACCAGTTCGAAAAAGAATAAAAAAGCTATCAGCTATCAGTTGTCAGCTTTGAAAACATAAAATAATATCTTAAGCTGAACGCTGTTGGCTGATCGCTTATCGTTATTTCAGGCCGAGAACATCCTGCATGTCATACAGACCCGCAGGCTTTCCTCCAAGCCAGAGCGCTGCCTTTAATGCGCCT
Source organism: Nitrospirota bacterium (assembly GCA_021813425.1). Lineage (GTDB taxonomy): Bacteria > Nitrospirota > Thermodesulfovibrionia > Thermodesulfovibrionales > UBA6898 > JAKAKQ01. The sequence goes on along the minus strand of JAKAKQ010000244.1, from coordinate 17,934 downwards.
CTTGCAAAGGTGTCCCTGCTTGAGGCCTTGTGGGTAATTTCTATCCTTTCCCCAAGCCCGCCAAAGAGCACTGTATGTTCTCCTACAATATCACCCGCCCTGACTGTCTGAATGCCAATCTCTTTTTTGGTCCTGGCGCCTATCAGCCCCTTTCTTGCATAAACAGCAACTTCTTCAAGGTTCCTTTCAACCGCACCTGCTATGACCTGCGCCATTTTTAGCGCAGTGCCGCTGGGAGCGTCTTTTTTCAGCCTGTGATGGGATTCAACAATCTCTACGTCATAGTCGTCTCCAAGTACTTTTGCCACATCATAAAGGACCTTCAGCAACAGGTTCACTCCAAGACTCATGTTTGATGCCATTACACAGGGGATGCTTTTCAGTAAGGGCTCTACCTCTTTAATATCATCCTTAGTGAAACCTGTAGTGCCAATGACCATTGCCTTTTTGTTTCTGGATGCGACCCTGAGGTTTTCTTTTGTTGATTCTACTGATGTAAAATCGATTATCAGATCAACACTGCTGATTATTGATTCAATGCTGTCGGAAAGCTTTAGCCCTGATTCACCGATACCGGCTATAGGCCCGATATCTTTACCGGTGTCCTTGTGACCGTTTTTTTCGAATACTCCTGCAAGCTTAAGTCCTTCGTATTCTTTTGATAGCGCAGTTATCCTGCTTCCCATCTTCCCTGCTGCTCCTGCCACTCCGATCTTTATCATATTACCCTCCATCTTTTGAGAAATATTTGTATTTTTACCAACTTAATTCAAGAAATTCCTGAAGGTCGAAAGGATATAGTATTTGAGCGGTTTTATTTGACCGATATTCAGACAGTATATATTCTGATAAATAAAAAGGGCAAATTTCCCGAAAGCTTTCGGGATCGAAAACCGAGAATGAGCGAGGATACTATGTCCTTTCGTTTTTATCATGGCTTATGAATTATCTGAGTTAAATTACTCTTTCTGTTCTTTCTCATCTTCCTCTTCTTCTTTCTTCCCTTCAATCCTGTATTCTTCCGTTGCCCATTTACCGAGGTCAATGAGCTTGCAGCGCTCTGAGCAGAAAGGCCTCCAGGGATTTTCTTCCCATGTGGTTATGTTCTTGCATACCGGACAAATAATTTTCATATTATTCCTGAACTACATTCTGAATTTTCTCTTCATCTTTTTTCAACAGGTTTTTTATAAGGATATCAGAGACGATCCCGTTTGCAACACCTGTCAGTGTCCCGATCAGCAGGATCACCGGACTTATTATGAGTATCGCCTCAAGCCTCTGTATGAAGAGGAAATAGGCAAGGGTCAGCTGGGCAATATTGTGGAAAAAAGCGCCGATCAGGCTCAGCCCCACTGGACCGAACAAGTTTTTAAATGAAATAAACACTAATCCCATAGCAGCAGTGCTGAAGACGCCTCCCCCGAAGCTGAGTATGAAAGCTGGACCAAGAAAGGTCCCTGTAAAAATTGAAGCGAGTATTACTCTGATTAAAGTGACCATCATGGCGGTCCTGAACCCGTAAAGTACAAGCGCTACCAGTGTTATGATATTCGCAAGTCCGAGCCTGACCCAGGGTATCGGAGTTGGAAGCATGCTTTCGAATCCGTGAAGCGCCAGTGCGTAGGCTGAAAGGATAGCAACGCGATATTTATCCTGTAATTGCATCGATGTCTTCTGGAGGATTATTTCCGTTGCCGCCGACAATTACAACTATTTTGTTCGGAAGACAGACTATCGCCCCGTTTGATATCCAGCCCTGCTTAACACATAATTTGTTTGGACAATGTGTTTCCCTGATATGGACTTTTTTGTCTTTTATCTCGATTACAGAATCTCCATAAGGACCGCTTACAGTAATTGTCCTATCGATATTAATCGGGAAGGTGTAAGACGGCTTTCCATCTATCTCTACAGTCACATTAAGTCCCTGGGACATGGCTTTCCCGGCGATAAATGTCCCTGCAATAGAACCTGCTATCAAAAATAACAACAGCAGTCTATCGGCAAGGGTCGTATTTTTAATGGCTTCCTTCAATTTCGAGTCTCCCTTTCAGGCCGTCTGTTGCATGGATTATTCCACTGCTGTCTATTACTATAGCATCCATGCCTGTTTCACGGACAAGCTTTAAGCCATTCCCGGTGCCGAGTACGAAGACAGCAGTAGAAAAGGCATCTGCAAAAACCCCTTTGTCGGTAATTATACTGACACCGCGGCACCGATCTGCGGGATAACCTGTCTTCGGATCTAATAAATGGTGAAACCTCTTTCCGTCCTGTAAAAAAAACCTTTCGTAATCACCTGATGTTGATATTGCCCTGTCATTCAATTTTATTCTGGCTATTATCTCATCGGAATCGTTATTTTGTCTCGGGTTTTTGATCCCGATGTTCCAGGGCTTACCATCCGGCTTTAACCCGAAGGCCCTTATATCGCCGGCAATCGCTACAATACCTGAATTAATGCCGCCCTTTCTGAGGACCTCTACTGCAAGGTCTGCAGCATATCCCTTTGCTATGCCCCCGAGGTCCAGGAGCATGCCTTTTTTCCTGAGAAAAACCGTTGATCTGTCCCTGTTAATAACGATATTTCTGTAATTAACGAGCGGCAAATTTTTCCTTATTTCGGCATCGGATGGTTTAACCTTTTTATGAAAGTTCCATAATTTTATTAAAGGTCCTACTGTCGCATCAAATGCGCCTCCGGATTTTTCAGAGACATAGATCGCCTTTTCAATTATATCGAGTGTTTCAGGCGAGACCTCAACCTCCTTAAGACCTGCATTTATGTTGATAGATGAAAGCTCGCTTCTGTCCGAAAAGAAATTTATGAGGTCTCCGAAATGTTCAATCGCCGAGAAGGCATTATCTATTGAACTTTCTGCTTTGTCCTCTGAGTCAGAAACTACTGTGATGGAAACGAAGGTGTCCATTAACGCCTTAGTTTTTTTGTATGTTGAAAATTTGTTCGAATTGCAGGATGACATGACAAGGAAAAATAAAACAGCAGATATTGCAAGTAATTTACGGTTCATACGGATGCGCCTGCCATATGTTTATGGGAAAGTTTGTTTTTCAGAAACTGACCTGTGTAAGAGTCCGGGTTATTGCTCACTTCCTCAGGTGTTCCTTCAGCTATGACCATTCCTCCCTGTTCTCCTCCTTCAGGACCAAGATCGATTATATAATCTGCAGACTTTACTATATCAAGGTTGTGTTCGATAACTACAACTGTATTCCCTTTAGCAATAAGCATATTTATCACATCAAGCAGCCTCTGGATATCGACAAAATGAAGGCCTGTAGTGGGTTCGTCAAGTATATACAGTGTATTGCCGGCAGATCTTTTGCCGAGCTCACGGGAAAGTCTGATCCTCTGTGCCTCACCTCCTGAAAGGGTTGTTGCCGGCTGACCAAGGCGGATATATCCAAGGCCGATATCTTCAAGTATCTCAAGCTTTCTGTATATCTGGGGAATATTTTCGAAGAACAGGAGCGCCTCTGACACAGTCATGTCGAGGACTTCGGCAATATTTTTCCCTTTGTACCTGATGTCAAGGGTTTCGTTGTTATACCTTTTGCCTTTGCATTTGTCGCACAATACATATACATCCGGCAGAAAATGCATTTCGACTTTTAAAAGTCCGTTGCCAAGACATGATTCGCACCGTCCCCCTGTTACATTAAAGCTGAACCTTGAGGTCTTATACCCCCGAACTTTCGAATCCTGAAGCAGAGAGAAAAGGTCCCTTATAAACGAGAAAACACCTGTATAAGTTGCAGGATTAGACCGAGGGGTTCGTCCGATAGGGGACTGGTCAACGCTTATAACATTTTCTAAACTGTCGATGTCCGTTATCTCTCTGTATTTTCCGGGTGGTGCAACCAAGCTGTCTTTTCCGAAAAACTTTTTGTGCAGTGCACTGTAAAGTATATCAAGGATCAATGTGCTCTTGCCTGAACCGGATACGCCGGTAACACATGTGAACGATCTAAGAGGAATTCTTACATCGATATTCTTTAAATTGTGTTCAGAAGCGCCTTTGATATGGATGAAATCAGTCACAGTCCTTCTTTTTACCGGCATCTCAATAGACAGGGAGCCGCTAAGGTACCGGCCGGTGAGTGATTTGATGTTATCCTGTATCTGGACCGGCGTGCCTTCCGCAACAACCCATCCGCCGTTAACCCCGGCGCCAGGTCCCATGTCAACAATATGATCTGCCCATCTTATTGTCTCTTCATCATGTTCCACTATTATCACAGTATTGTCAGCATCCCTTATTGATGAAAGACTTTCCAGAAGTTTGACGCAATCTCTGGGATGAAGCCCGATACTCGGCTCATCGAGTATATAAAGAACACCTGTCAAAGACGATCCCATCTGTGTTGCAAGCCTTATCCTCTGGGCCTCTCCTCCCGAAAGCGTTAAAGACGGCCTGTCCAGAGTCAGATATCCGAGTCCGACCTTAGCAAGGAATGAAAGCCTGTCATCAATCTCTTTCAGTATCCTTGATGCGATCATACTTTCCCTTTCCGATAGTTCACATCTGTTTAGATAAGACAGCGCTTCAATAGCCGACATCCTGCAGAATTCGCCAATATGCATACCGTGAAATTTGATGCTCAGAGCCTCTTTCCTCAGCCTGAAGCCATGGCAGGTCCTGCAGAATCTCTGTCCTGAAAGATCAGTTGAGTATTCGTCGAGGTTTTCGAACCCGAGGCCGTTACAGTCAGGACACGCGCCGCTCTTGCTGTTAAAAGAAAAGAATCTCGGATTGATCTCAGGGTAACTTATCCCGCACTTAAGACATGCTGTGGCTTTCGAAAACATAATGTCTTTATTTTCCTTTACAAGGTTTACCACTACTGTATCAGAATATTTAAATGCCGTATCGATCGAATTTCTGACCTGGCGGTTAATGCCTTTTTTTAAGATTATCCTGTCTATAACTATCTCGATCGTATGCCTTTTCTTTTTTTCGAGGATAATATCATGTGTCAGGTCCGTCATCTCGTTGTCTATCCTTGCCCTGACAAAACCTTCGTTCCTCATTTCCTGCAGTTCTCTCCTGTAATTGCCTTTTCTGTCTTTAACTATAGGTGCAAGTAACTGGATCCTTGTGTCTTCAGGAAGAGAAAGGACAGAATTGACTATATCAACGGATTCCTGTGTGGATATCTCCGAGCCGCAGTTATAGCAGAAGGCCTTGCCCAGCCTTGTATAAAGCACACGTAGATAATCATAAATTTCAGTAATTGTCCCGAGTGTCGACCGTGGGCTCCTGTTTACAGTCTTTTGGTCAATAGCAATGGATGGGGAAAGCCCTTCGATAAAATCGATATCCGGTTTCTGCAGCTGCTCGAGAAACTGCCTTGAGTATGCAGATAGGCTCTCGACGTAACGCCTCTGTCCTTCTGCGTATATCGTGTCGATTGCAAGAGATGATTTCCCCGAACCTGAAGGGCCTGTTATTACCGTAATAGCCTCTCTTGGTATGGAGATATCGATATTCTTGAGGTTATGTTCCCTTGCGCCCTTTATGTTGATGAATTTCTGCATCTGCGTATCTATTTAATATAACCGAACAGCCGTGGATAAGTTAATAGGCTGAGTCATTACTGTCCAAAATAAAAACAGAAGAAAGGCTGAATGCCTCATAAACACAATAAACCGACATGATAATTGAGACTGCATACCTCATTTTGATGCTTATTGCGCTCAAGAGCACGCTTGTACTTCTCCTTTTTTGGGTATTGGAATCTTTTTTTATAAGGAGTCGTTATTGTGTTTATTCTCCATCCCGCCTTTCTTCAAGCGATTTAATTTTAATTTGGATAGTAATGAAGCTGAGTAACGATTGTATTCCCCTTTTTACAAAAGGCTGTAGTATTATATCTTTATGATAAGAATAATCATTTTATTGTCTTTAATACTCATGCCATCGGTTGCCTACTCGCAGCCTTCAATAAGTTTTAATGAATTAAAATATGATTTTGGAGTTATAAGTCAGGATGAGAAGGCCGGGCATATATTTGAATTCACAAATAATGGCGATAAAGACCTTATCATAGAAAAGGTAACCGCCTCCTGAGGCTGCGCTGCTGCGATGGCTAGTTCAAGCCGTCTGGGACCTAAAGAAAAGGGGAAAGTCAGTGTATCTGTTGACGTACGGGGAAGGTTGGGCAGCATGTCTAAGACAATCCAGGTTTACACAAATGATCCTTCAAGGCCTGTGACAAATCTCCTTGTCACTATGTATGTTAAAGACAGGCTGCACATGAGTAAATTCACGGCTGGTGAAATATTCAGCGATAGATGTAAAAGATGTCATGTTGAACAGGGAATGGGGAAGAAAGGGTTTGAACTGTTCAGGGCTGACTGCATAATGTGCCATAATAATGGTAAAAGCGCTTCCCCGATCCAGGGAATGAGTAAAAAGCCAAGGGAATATATCTCCAACGCAATAAGAAACGGCGTCGACGGCACATCTATGCCTGGCTGGGATGCCCGGAACGGCGGTCCTCTGAAAGACGAAGAGATAGAATCCCTTGTTAATGTGATTAAAGGTGCAGGGTTTTGATTAGATGTTTCTTCTGAGACCGATACTCACCATATTTATATTTTCTGTTCTTTTAACCCAGTTGTCTGACAGATCATATGCTGCTGACGATTACAAAGTAAAACGTCAGGCGATGATCGAAAATGATATTAAGGGCAGAGGGATAAAGGACAGAAAGGTCCTTGATGCAATGTCCAGGATTGAAAGGCACCTTTTTGTTGACGGCAATTTCATGCGAAGGGCATATGACGACAATCCACTGCCGATAGACGAGGGACAGACCATATCACAGCCATATGTTGTAGCGCTTATGACAGAGACATTGAAGCTCAAACCTGCTGACAGGGTGCTCGAGATAGGGACGGGGTCAGGATATCAGGCAGCGGTCCTGGCAGAGATCGTATCAGAGGTATATACAATAGAGATAAGGCAGAAGCTATCTGAAAAGGCAGGTAAATTGCTGAAAGACTTGGGCTACAGGAATATTAAGGTTAAGAATGCTGACGGATATTTCGGATGGGAAGAATATGCGCCTTTTGATGCAATAATAGTTACGGCCTCTGCCAATCATATACCTGCTCCATTAATAAAACAGCTTAAAGAAGGCGGCAGGCTCATCATACCACTCGGAAGCACCGTCTATTACCAGACGCTGACCCTTGCCACAAAGAAGAAGGGCGAACTCGATGTCGAACAGATGGGAGGGGTTGCATTTGTGCCCATGACAGGGGAAGTGCAGAAAAAAGGCAGCAAACAGAAATATTGATAAGGGTACTTGATAATAATCTATGAGCGGTTAATCAGATTAATTTTGAGGGGACTATTAATAGAGATTCATTTTTGATTTGCGAGCTTCATCTCAAGGAACGCCAGAAGATACATTGAAATACCCGCAATCATAACAACCTTAAAACCTGCTGTTATCGCAAACATTACGGCCAGTATCGGTGCAAGGACTGAGAAACATCCGTTTACAGCCCATGCCCAGGGGATCAGTGATGGGTTCTTTGTGGTTAGTAAAGAAAGCCCTAAAGGAAACGGTATCCCCATAAGCATACCTGCCGGCATCAGAATAAAAAAAACAGAAATGATTTTTAATTTTAACGAATAAGGGAAAATATAATTCAAAACAAGTGGCAGAAAGAGACTGTATATAAGAATTATCAGTGAGAGCATAAGCAGCACTTCGGTCCTCTGTAACATTCTAAGCCTGTGGCTTATCAGGCTCCCGCACCCTGAGCTGATGAGCATTGAAGAGAGAACTATAGCTGCTGCATATGATGGATTCTCAAGTGGAAGTATCATTTTCTGGATAAAGGATATTTCAACGAACATGAACCCTATGCCTAAAAAGGCAAAATATGAAAGGGATGTAAAAATACCGGAACTCTTGATAGAGTGATCTTCCGACCAAAGCTTCACAACAGGCAGAAATATAAGGAAGATGCTCAGAAAGACTACCTGTATAAATATTGCCGGCAGGAGATAACCCTCTTCCAAAAAGTACTGCCATTTACTGCCCATCATCTTATAGATTCCCCTGATATTTTGAAGTTTAAGATAATAATGGAAGAAAGGGTTTTCATCATGGACTGCATTTATATCGAATATGTAATCCCTTGTAAACTGCTGTCTTGATTCCTGAATTATCAGACTTCTGAATGATGTAAAATATTCGTTAGACGGCATCCTGACATAAACGTTTGTCTCTTCTTCCCTGATGCCGGGATAGTATATAAGATCGAATCTTTTATCATTAGTGAAGCCTTTGATGACATTGATATCTTCGGGTGATAAAGGTGACTTTTTTAGGATTATAGTTATGCTTCCCCAGCTTCTTACAGCTGCTATGTGTCCGCCAAAATCTTTTATCCTTTGTTTTTCGAATGCAGATGCCAATGTGTTGACCAGGCGGAGTTCGGTCCTTGGTGGAGGGATAATGAAGAGATTAACCGTTAAAAAGCCGTCCGGACTCAGATGTTTCAGGTATTCTCCGAATGCCTCTACAGTAAACCTGTAGTCTTCTGAGATGCCAAAAGACCCCGAAGGCATTGAACCCATAAGAGAGATGTCTATAAGATCAAAGTTTTGTTGAGATGAAGTGAGCCAGCTTCTTCCCGTCCCTGCCCATGTATTTTGGGCGTATATGTCAGAGGGGAAACCTTTGAAATATTCTCTGACGGATTTTATTACAAGCAGGTCTGAATCCACCTTGAAGATATTCTTTGATCCATAATACCGTGCGGTCAGAACAGGCAGGCCTCCTTTTGGATCGAGTATCAGGACATTTTCTTTTGTGGATAATAAATAGGGCAGGGCAGATGGGAGGTATCCGAGGAAAGCAAGACCCTCTTTATCCTTATTATTTGTGATCGCATATATATCACCTGCATCAACTGAAATGCCTGTTTGCTCCGGAAGTTCCGCGGTGTATTTGAAACTCAGCCCCGGAGCAAACCTGACCGCAGGGCTTTTGAATATATCGACACGGGAAAAGGGGCTGTAATATGTCTTCAGGTGTTCTGCACCCGGAAACCTTAATGCCGTCTCAAGCGGTTTGTAAGGTGATATCCTCGGATTTATAAATGAGGGGTGAAGTGCTAAAATGGACAAATATGTTAAGAGAAGCATTATGGCAATTGATCCCGATCCTTTTTTGTTGTAGAAAAATAATGGCAGGATCGATATAGAAGATATAATAAAGACAATTATTTCTATTCCTCCGGTATACATAAGCAAGAGTGTCAGGATAGAACCGGTCCCTGCGCCAATCAGATCTGCTCCATATATGTGTCTTGTGTATTTGCCCATTGTTGAGAAGGCGGTTGATATAATCAGGCCAAAGAAGAAGAAGGGGAAGGATAGAAGTATGTAATAAAGGCTTATATAAAAAATCTGGACACTGTCCCATGAAAGCCTTGCCGGTTCAAAAGGGACGGCGTTAATTATTAGATAACTTGAAGGTAAGCATATGCTGAACATGAGAGAGTAAACAGGTAAGTATTTTGCATTTTTCAGTTTTGAAAAGACAGAAAGCAGGGTTCCGCTTGCGCCTATGCCGAGCATTGCGATGCTAATGACCATAAAGGCAAAGTGATATGAAAGGGATATAGAAAAAGCCCTTATGAGGGTTATTTCGTATGAGAGGCTCGAAAGCGAGGTGATAAAGATCGCAGCTAATATTACATGGTGTTTCTTCATCCCTGTAATATATCAAGTCGGCTTTTTTTAACTGAACTTTTTTTCGAACTGTGAGACGATTTCAGCCAGTTCCTGATCAGTCATATCGGGAAGGATAAGGTTCCCCTCTTCGTCTTTTTCGAGTTTTGTGATACTGGGGTATTTTCTTTCGAGCATTTTAAGGTCAAGGGCCTGGCGTTTGACAATCTTAAGAAGCCTTCGGTTTTCTGCCTCGAGGTTATATTTTTCGAGCGCCGAACGGATCGCGAGCTTTATATCAATTTCATTCCAGGGTTTTAAAAAGAACCTGTAGATCTCACCGCTGTTTACCGCTTTCATGGCAGCATCAAGGCTGGCATGACCTGTCAGCATGATCCTTATAGTTTCAGGGTACTGCTCTTTTACTGCTGACAGGAATTCAGCGCCCGACATAACGGGCATCCTTTCATCTGACATTATCACCTTTATGTTGTTTTTTTGCAGGATATCAAGACCTTCAGTCCCGCTGTTTGCAGAAAGAATCTCATAAGGCTCATCTATTAATGACCTCTTCAGTGCAGCAATTACATTAGGTTCGTCATCTACTATCAGCAATAAATCATTCATTTAATCATCCTCCTTCATTTTGCATCTCTTTGCTTATTGTTTTCGATCCCCCGCAAAAAGGACATATGTTCCAGGTTTTTTCCATAGGCATTCTGCAGTGGCTGCAAACATTCTGTTTAAAAGTGCCGCAAAAAGGACAGAACAGGAACTTTGCATCTATCATGCGCATGCAAATTTCACATTTGCGTTCATGTTTTGTTTGTGGCCCTACCACCCGGACAAGTTCCTCAAGTGTGGTATCTCCCTTTATGACCTTCGCTATACCGTCTTCTATCAGGGTTTTCATGCCGCCTGCACGCGCCAGATCCAGGAGTTCCGATTCTTTGTAATTACTGCTGATCAGGTGCCTGAAGTCATCGTTCATGACAAAGACCTCAAAGACCCCGGACCTTCCAAGGTAACCGGTGTTATTACACCTTTCACATCCCTTGCCCTGAAAGACACTCTCCCCGAGGGAATCAGCAGGCATCTTAAGCAGATCCATCAGAGCCTTGTCAGGAGGGCTCTGGAGTTTGCAGTATTTGCATACTTTCCTGACCAGCCTCTGCGCCAGTATGCCTTCGAGGGCGGATGCTATGAGATAAGGTTTAATGCCCATATCTATCAGTCTGGTTATCGATGCAACAGAATTGTTTGTATGTAGTGTTGTCAGAACCATATGGCCGGTGAGCGCTGCCTTGAAGGCCACGTCAGCTGTTTCATAATCCCTTATTTCTCCGACAAGTATCACATCAGGGTCCTGTCTCAGTGTGGCTCGAAGCACGGATGCGAAGGAGAGACCCATCTTATCCTTTATATATACCTGACTCGCATCTTCGAGGAAATACTCAACAGGATCTTCAATAGTCTCAAAGTTCTTTGTGCTCTGGAGCATTTCATTTAATATTGAATAAAGCATGGTGGTTTTTCCGCTTCCCGTAGGTCCCGTAGAGATGATTATGCCCTGAGGTTTTTTTACAAGCTTGAAAATCTTCTGAAGGTCGTCAGGGACAACACCCAATTCGTCAAGTTTCTTAACAGATGCATTTTTATCGAGTATGCGCATGACCACTTTTTCGCCGTTAATGGTGGGCATTGTGGAAACCCTGATATCGACTATCCTTGTGCCGGTTTTAACTGTAATTCTTCCGTCCTGGGGCCTCCGCCTTTCCGATATATCCATCTTGGCAAGGATTTTTATCCTTGAGATAGTGGCAGGATGAAGATCTGAAGGGATCTTTATCTTGCCATGCAGCATGCCGTCGATCCTGTACCTCACCAGGGTATATTTTGACTTTGGTTCTATATGAATGTCGCTTGCCTTATACCGGACAGCCTCGGAAATAACGGCATTTACTATCCTGATTATCGGAGGGACCTCTGAAGAACCTATAAGCTCCTGGACATTAACATCTTTTTCATCCTCTTCAATTACTATGTCGATCTCATCAAGGGGTTCTATCTCGGAGAGTTCATAAACATCAATGTCAGTTGAGGTCTTGCTGTCTCCGTAAATCTTTTTAAGCTGAAGCATGATGTCCGAACTGCTTGCTATAACAGGAACTACCTTGAGGCCGGTCATTATTGAGATGTTGTCACATTTAAAGATGTCCGAAGGGTCGGCCATGGCTAATGTTATCTGTCTGCCGTCAAATTTTACGGGTATGAGCCTGTTTTTTTCGCAAAGCTCTCTGGGCAGGATCTTTACAACCTCATGGTTCAGTGTCATTTCCTTAAGGTCTATGTATTCTATCTTTAAAGTATTCTGGAGAGCTCTGACGATCTTTGACTCAGTCGTTATACCCAGTCTGATAAGTGTATCGCCGAGGAACTCTTCATCATGTTTTTCCGACAGCGCCCTGTCGAGATCATTTTTATTTATCACTCCTGACTTAAGCAGGATATTTCCCATCACACCCCGGTTTTCATCAAACAACGTGGAATAATTCTTGATCTTGATCTGCTGTTTCTTTGCGAGGTCCTTCAGTTGCCTGTTTTCCTGTATAAGTACGTACTGCTGAAGGGCAAGGCTGACAGTGAGCCTGAGGTCTTCGTCATTCCATGGTTTTGTTATAAATTTATATACGGCGCCTTCATTTACAGCCCCCATGATAGATTGGATATCCGCATAACCTGTAAGCATTATCCTTATCGTATCAGGCCACCTCTGTTTTATCTCCTTAAGCAGCTGAGAACCTGACATCCCCGGCATCCTGTGATCCGAGACAACCAGATGAATCTTTTCCTTTTCCATGATCTCAAGAGCATCAGCAGCAGATGAGGCCTTAAAGATTTTATAGTTCTCTTCCAAAAAGATCCTTTCAAGCGCTCTGAGAACGTTTTCCTCGTCATCGACAAAGAGCAGGGAAAATCCTCTTTCTTCCACAGCAGAGGTAATATCGGTCTTGTCCTCCTGCGGGGTAACCGGAAGGTCGCCTTTTGCCGTTGTCCTGAAAAGTTCTGAGTACTTTGACATACTATAACCTCTTTGCCGGCAGAAGGATGATAAAGGTTGCACCTTCTCCCGGTTGACTCTCGACTTCTATTGTCCCTCCATATGCAGTTATTACTTCATAGGCAACGGTGAGGCCCATGCCTGTACCCTTGCCGACATCCTTCGTTGTATAAAAGGGTTCGAATATGCGGTTCTTTATATTGTCTGGTATTCCTTTGCCGTTGTCTGAGAATTTTATCATGATATTATTATGCCGGATATCTGTGCTGATGACAAGCTTTAGAGTCCCCGTCCTTGCCTGCAAGGCGTTGAGAATGATATTAAGGAATACCTGACATATAAGAGCCGGATTACAGACGAATCCCGGCAGATCATGGTAGTCTTTAATGATCTCTGCCCCCTTCGGTATCTCATGAGAGAGCACATTCAGGGTTCTGTCTATCTCGGTGTTTATGTCGACAACAGCTTCCTCCCCTTCATCAATATGGGAGAAACCCTTTAGGTCAGAGACTATTTTTTTGACTCTTTCAGCGCCATCAAGGCTCTGTTTTATCAGTTCATCTGCGTCGGATACAATAAAGTCAATTTTTAAATCCTTCTGTTTCTGCTGCGCAAGTCCTCTGACTTTATCGGCTATCTCACCGCCGGATAACAGAGCATGGTAAAAATCCACCATTTCCCTGAATCTTTCTATGTATCTTTTAAGGGTATTGATATTGCTTGATATAAAGCCGAGGGGATTGTTTATCTCATGGGCAACGCCTGCAGCAAGCTGTCCAACAGAGGCCATCTTTTCCTGCTGAAGCATCCTTGCATGTGCGCGCCTCAATTCCTCAGTGCGCTCCTGAACTTTTCTTTCAAGGCTTTCTGCCAGTTCGCGATATTGGCCCTCTGATAAACTCAATTTCCTGTTGGTTTCGAGCAGTTCTTCATATGACTGATTCACTATTGTTGTATGTGCCTCTGTAGTGAGCATCCTTTTTAGATTGGTATGGATAATCATGTTTATCGTATCGAGGAGCAGACCTGTGAGATTTTTAAGATAAGACTTGCTCCTGTCCTCACCATAAACCTTAATCCTGCCGACGAGTTCTCCTTCAAGATATACAGGGCCTGTTTCAATATAGGGAGAATCATCCTGCATATTGCCATTAGACCAGAGCACCCTGTCTTTAGCATCTGTTATCACGGCTGAAGCCGCTCCTGCCTTCACAACACCTTTTAGAAGGAGCATAACTTCGGTCTCGGAAAGAAGGTCCTTTAAGCCCTTTTCGGTCCCGACAATATATTCGATCTTCTGCGATTCGGTTTTGCTTTTTTCCATATTATATATAACCTGTTCCTTCAGTCTTTCGCGTCAGCTTCTGCAGAAAGGTTTCACTGTCAAGGCCGTAGTTATTTTTAAGCCCGTATCTTTTATCAATGTTGCGATAAGTAAGTTCAGCCAGCCGGCTGAATGTCTCTATAACACCCCATCCCTGGAGTGCTGAAGCCGTGAATACCGGAATCCCTGTTGGTTCCCATACACGCTTGATATCAGCCTCAGGGATAATATTCTGAAGGTCTCTCTTGTTGAACTGTATTACAAGGGGAAGATTCTCTATATCGAGACCGACAATAGCAAGATTTTTCTCAAGGTTGCTGAAGCTTTCAACGTTGTTGGCCGCCTCGGCCAACTGAGAATCTGCAATAAATGCCACTCCGTCTGCCCTCTGGAGCACAGCCTTTCTGGTCGCATCGTGCTTTACCTGCCCCGGTACGGTGTAAACTTTTATCTTTATCTTTAAACCCCCTGGTGTTTCAAGAAAAAAGGGAAGAAGATCAAAGAATATTGTCCTGTCGTCTTTTGTATCGAGGACCATAAGGTCACCTCTGCCATTACGTTCCAGCAGGTCATGAAGCCTTAGAAGGTTTGTGGTCTTGCCTGAAAGTGCAGGTCCGTAATATACGAGTTTCAGCAGCATTCTTTTTTCTATCTCATCAAACTCTATCATCTTAACGTTTTATTGTCTTCCTTTGAAGCAGAGGTGATTTCAGCCTCCATTTTATCTGGAATAAGGCTAATAAATATATCGACCAGTTCCGGGTCAAGAAATGTTCCCTTCATTGACAAAATTATTCCCTTTGCATTTTCAATGCTATGGCCTTTTCTGTATGGCCTGTCCGTTACAAGGGCATCATAGACATCGGCTACAGACGCTATCCTTGCCTCAAGAGGGATATCTTTTTCCTTGATTCCCGTCGGGTATCCCTGACCGTCGAATCTCTCATGGTGATATAAGATTATGTTCACAACCCCATTGGCGAGTCTTGCCTGCCTTGCAACATCGGCCCCCCAGCCGGAATGTTTCTTTATGATTTCATATTCCTCTTCATCCAGCCGTCTTTCAAGATTCAGTATCTTCTCGGGCACGCCTATCTTTCCGCAGTCATGCAGCCAGCTCCCGTACTTTATATCGGCTTTTTTGTTTTCTCCCATATTCAGCGCATCGGCTATAAGCAGGGCATATTTTGCAACCCTGTCGCAATGACCTCTTGTGTAAGGGTCCTTCAGTTCTATCGTCTGTGCCAGCGACAGTAACTTCGATTCGTCTTCGGTCCTTAGAGAGCGCACTATCCTGTGCCTCTCTATCCCTTCCTGCACCACTCTTTCGAGTATTTCGTTTTCCCAGGGCTTAACAACAAAACGGAATACTTCACCCTCGTTTATGGCTTTGACGGCAGTCGCAAGATCGGCATAAGCCGTCATCAGTATCCTGACGGTATCCGGAGAGATGTCCTTCACCCTTGAGAGGAGTTCCGTCCCTTTCATCCCCGGCATCAGGTGGTCGGAGACGAGCACCGCGATATCCTCTCTCTTAATAATTTCCATGGCCTTTTCGGCGCTGCCGGCCTTGAGTACCCTGATGTCTTTTTCCGAAAAGACCCTTTCGACGGAATGGAGAATATTTTCTTCATCATCGACAAAAAGTACCCTTATATGTTCTGTCACGGACTTTACTCCACTACCGGTATCTTGATTGTAAATGTTGTGCCTTTGCCTACATCACTGTTCACAACAATGTCTCCGTTATGTTTCTTAATGATATCGAACGCTATGCTTAATCCGAGACCCGTCCCCATGCCCACCTCTTTTGTCGTGAAGAACGGCTCGAATATCCTGTTTATTTTGTCTTTTGGTATCCCGCATCCCGTATCCGAAATGGAGACATATATCGTCCCTTTGTCATTCCATGTCTTTACGGTTATCTCACCCTGTTTTTCGATAGCGTGTGCTGCATTTACCAGAATGTTCATAAAGACCTGGTTAAGTTGACCTGGATTGCATCTGGTCATGGGAATATTACCATATTCCTTCTTAAGAGTTGTCTTGTATTTCAGCTCATTCCAGACGATGTTTATAGTGCTTTCGAGTCCGGCAATAATATCGACGACTTTGTGTTCTGATTCATCTGCTCGCGAGAAGCTCTTGAGATCCTGCACTATTTTCTTTACCCTGTCGGCCCCTTCGAGAGATTCCCTGATAAGCTGTCTGACATCAGGGATGATTATGTCAAGTTTTAGCTGTTTCCTCTTTTCATTCAGGTTATCCATTACAGCCTTTGATAAGTTCGCATAACCTATGACCTCAGACTGTGCAGTGATAAACTCTGTAAGTCTTGAGGTATACTTCTCAAGTGTGCCCAGGTTGCTTGATATGAAGCCTATAGGATTATTGATCTCATGAGCCACACCTGCTGCAAGCTGACCGATGGAGGCCATCTTCTCCTGCTGCAGGATCTGTGAATGGGCGGATTTCAGATCAGAATATGCTTTCTCCAACTCCGTATTCTTTTCTTCCAGTTCCTCTGTCATTTTTTTAAGTTCTGTGGAGTCGTGAATGGTTATAACCTCACCTGAGATCCCGGGGTCTGTTATGCCCATAAAAGGGTAGGATTTTATTATGAACCATCTGCCTGTTGACTCATGAAAAAATTCGCCCCCTTCTCTGTAAAAAGTCCCGGACATTATCTTGTCTGCGGATAATAGTTCAACCCAGTCCCTGCCGAGGATCTCTTCATATGATTTCCCGGTAAATTCCTTGAATGTCCTGTTACATCTTTTTATCCTTCCCTGGTTATCTGTCAGGACGATCATATCTCCCGCACAGTCCATAGTCCTTTCCCATTCTTTTTTTATCGATTCCACTTGCTTGAAAAGCCTGCTTAGCTCTTCATGTTCCTTGATCAGCGTTTCCTGATCCATCTTGAGTTGCTCGTCTGCTTTCTTAAACATGTTGCTGTTCATATCGAAAAGTCCTTTTCCATTCGTGATTATATTTTACCATTAAAAGCATTATATCACTTATTTGGGATATAATATATCAGCAAGGATTTAAGGAGAAAAATGGCTGCTGTTTTTCAGAAGATTTCTGTTTATCTCAGGATGATAAAGTTCTCACATTCGGTCTTTGCCCTCCCTTTTGCCTTTACTTCAGCATTGATCGCAGCATCCGGCATCCCGGATTTAAGCCAGATATTCTGGATAATCATCGCGATGGTGGGGGCAAGATCAGGCGCCATGGGACTGAACAGGATAATAGACAGAAAGATGGACAGCGCTAATCCGCGTACTGCACGAAGAGAACTGCCCAGAGGCGTGATAAGTACAGGCGAGGCGGTTATTTTTGTGATTATATCGTTCAGCCTCCTGGTCATTGCCGCATATATGCTCAATCCACTATGTCTGAAACTGTCGCCTCTGGCGCTTGCTGTCCTCTTCCTTTATTCCTATACCAAAAGGTTTACATGGGCATCTCATTTTATCCTTGGACTTTCAATATCGGCAGCGCCTTTAGGCGCATGGATGGCAGTAAAAGGCACTTTAGGTACAGAGATAATTCCTCTCGGAATTGCTGTTGTCTTCTGGCTTGCAGGTTTTGATGTGCTTTATGCACTGCAGGATATGGATTTTGACAGAAAGTACGGCCTGTATTCCATACCCCGGAAATTCGGGATACGAAGGTCTCTTCATTTAAGCAGGATTTTCCATGCGATTTCTTTTTTATTGCTTGTTGTAAGCGGATCCATATTCGGGCTTGGCGGATTTTACTGGGTCGGCATGTTTGTTATAGCAGGACTTTTTTTGTACGAACATTCACTGATAAAAGAA
>JAKAKQ010000131.1 GCA_021813425.1 Nitrospirota bacterium | reverse complement strand
TATTTTGTGCCAGGGTCGACCCTGACCACCTGCTGGGCGATTGTTATATCAGGGTTGTGTTTTCCGTCAAAGGAGACCCCGAGGGAGCGGTTGCCTATCAGGTGGATCGATTCGTCTATGAAGACATTTGCGCCCTCGACCTCGCTGATGAGCCAGTCGAGCCCGCCGTTTAATATCTCGTTCTCAAAGCCGGCGTTCCATATCAGGGATGAATCATCGTTTGTGCCGATATCCTCTATTTTTTCCGTTATCTCTTTCCAGACACTTTTGGCATTCTCATAAAGGCTGTTGTTTATCAGGAAATTGATGTATGAGATAAAGATCTTTTTGTCGAGGTTTTTTTTGTCGAGCAGCTTCCAGACCTCCTGTGTTTCCCAGGTCCTTTTCGTATTAATAAGATACATAAGGTATCTGGACTGGTACTCATACGACTGAGGTATGAGATCGGAAAGTATACGACTATTGTCGAGTTTGAGCTTCCAGCAGAGGTCATAGACCTGAGACTGTTTGTCAGGCATGAGAAGGATATACCTTCTGAGGGCGCTGACAGCCTTGTCCGTCATGTTATTGATGAGCCAGAATGTGCCTGCCTCCCACATAAGGTCAGGGTTGTTCGGGCTGAGTTTTACAGCCCTTTCAAGGGCATATTCAGCCTCAATGGACTGTCCTGTTATCTGGTATGCCTTTGAAAGGTCTATCCATGCCGATGACTGAACAGGGCTTAATACGAGAGATTCCCTGTAGCTCAGGATCGCCTTTTCGATGTCGGGGTTGCTCAGGTCCGTATGATAATACCTGCCGAGCAGGTATTGATTTGCCGGGTTATTGCCGTCGAACCTTACGGCGGATAAAAGTCCTTTTTCATCAGCCTTGCCGAGCATAATCCATCCTATGAGGGTTTTAGAAAGAAGTAAGGTGAGGATTATATAAATCAGGAACGCAAGGACTGAAAAGAGCAGGCCGGAAAAGACAATTCCCTGCCTGTTCTGCTCATTTGTCTTCATTACTTCCGTAATTCTGGTAATAATACTGGTAGTAGGAATAGTAGCCGTATCTCAGGTTTGACTGATTTATTGCATTAAGCACAACCCCGAGCACCTTTGCGTTGACGCTTTCAAGTATCCTTTTTGCCTGCTGGGCAGCCTCTTTCGGCGTCTGTCCCGACCTGACAACCATAATGACCCCGTCGGTCTGGGTGCTTGTTATAGCGGCGTCGGCAAGTCCAAGAACAGGAGGAGTGTCAAATATGATAAAGTTATAAAGAGGGTAGAGACCTTCTATCAGATCCCTTAGCCTGTATGAACTGAGGAGTTCCGCAGGGTTTGGGGGGAGCGGCCCTGACGGCAGGACATCAAGTCCCGGGATCTTTGTCTTTTTGAGCATTCCGTTGCCGAATTCGGTGTTGCCTGAAAGGAAAGATGAAAGGCCTGATGTATTGCTTACCTTGAATACCTTATGGAGTCTCGGCCTTCGCATATCAGCATCGACCAGCACGACCCTTACATCGGATTTTGTCAGGCTTATGGCCGTGTTTATTGCCGTGGTTGTCTTGCCTTCCTCCCTCCTCGGGCTTGTGACCATCATAACTTTAGGCGGTTTGCCTGCTGTTGAAAACAGCAGGAAGGTCCTTATCGAGGAATAGGCCTCGCTGAGCTGGCTCTTGACGTCCAGATGGCTGATGTATTCTACAGGGAGGTTTTTGGGATTGGCTTTTTGATCATAAAGGGGAACGAGTCCGAGTGAGGGCATATATATTCTCTTTTCAACGTCTTCAGGTGTTTTTATGGTGTTGTCCAGATATTCTGCAAAGAACGCAAGCCCCACGCCGCCGAACAGCCCGACTATCAATGATAATAATATGTTCAGGGTCTTCTTTGGTTTATATGGTGATTTTGGGACCTCGGCCCTGTCGAGTATCTGTATATTGCTTGATGTGAGGCTCGCTGAGATGCCGGTCTCCTTCAGCCTCTGGAGAAGGCCGTTATAAAGCTCCTTGTTCGTGTCCGCCTCTCTCTTTAAAATCTGATATTGAACAGAGCGGGTGTTCAGATCAAGGGCCTCCTTCTTCTGTTTTTCGAAGGCGGTCTTGAGATAACTTTCGCGTTTCAGGGCTGCCTCATAGTCTTTTTTGATGCTTGAAACCACTTTCTTTGTCTCTGCATCGATCCTTTTCTTCGTCTGATCGATAAGCTCTTTCTGTTTTACCATCCTGGGATAATCCGGTTTGTATACCTTTAAATTCTGGTTATAATCGGACTCTAAAGAGGCATAATCCTTTTTCAGGGTCATGATCAGGGCGTTGCCCATAACAAGCGAGCTTGAATCAGGGTCCCCGGATTTTATCTCGTTATATAAAGCCTCTTTGTGTATCCTGTCGGATGTTGCGGTGGTCAGTTCGGTCGATAATTCGGAGAGCCTTTTTGTGATTATATTTTCGCTATCATTGCCCTTGCTCTCTTTGTCGAGGAAGATTATCTCGTTTTTGGCGGCATATTCGTTTAATTTCTCCTCTGCCTGCTCCACCTTTGCCTTCATCGCCTCGAGCTGTTTTTCGAGCCATTCCCTTGCCTGCTGTGTAGCCTCGAACTTGGATTCGATATTCAGGTCTATGAATGACTTCGCTATTGAGTCTGTTACCTTTGCCGAAAGTTCAGGGTCATAAGATGTGAAGCTTACATTGACGAGCCTTGATTTCTGCTGGGGGCTTACATCTATCCTGCCGATAAAGCTGTCGACGAGCGAGGAATCTATGCCGTCTTCTTTTAACAGTTTATCCTGCTTGAGGAACGAACTGACCTGAACCTCATTTTTCTGCCTGGCGAACTCCGGGTTTGAATCGAGCTTCATCTGACGGACCACGCGCTTTGCAAGGTTCCTCGACTTCAGGATCTTGTACTGGGTCTGGTAATAATCCTCCTCAGGCCTTTCAACTGCATAGACGTCCTTGAAGGTGAGTATGTTCGGGTTTTCCTTGTCTATCTTTATTGTTACGGTTGATTTGTACTGGGGCTTCATTATGAAGGTGCCCAGAGTGACTGTTGTGACAACAGCGATGAAGAATGTTATTACGATCCATTTCCTGCGGAGTATTACCTGAAGGTAGTCCCTCAGGTGTATCTCTTCTTCAGGGTAGGCATAATAGGAGCTTGGCGCAATGGGGTATTCCCTCGGTTTATCGAGGGCGCGGTTCTTATTCTCTTCCTGAGTGTTATTGAAATCTTCTGCCATTTTAGTTAAAAACTGTAAGTGCCGAAAGTTACGAATCCCCTGATCGTATTTATAAAGCCGTTGAAAAAGTTCTTTATCCCGCTCTGGGGCACGATTATTATATCATTTTCCGCAAGGATAATATCAGGGGAGCTCCCGCTGCTGATCGCATCATAATCCAGTGGAATCACTTCCCTTTCGCCCTTGCTGTTTTCACGGAATATCCTTATATCTCCAAGTGCGGCATTGGAATTTACACCCTGTGCCATCGATATGGCCTGCACCAGAGTGGTTTTGCCTCTCATCGTATATGCCCCCGGGACTTTTACCGCCCCGTCAACAAAGACAACACCGCCTTTTGGCACATTGATCACATCTCCAGCAAATACAGGTATGTTGAGAGAGAAATTGCCGTTTACGAGGAGCTCGTCAAGATCCACAACCAAAGTGGCGGCCTTAGTGTTTAGGTTGTTTTTTAATGTCGGTCTTATTATATAACATATGCTGCCTGCATCCTTCGAAATGCCTTCCGACATCATAAGCATGTCGACAAGAAATCTCTGGCCTGTTACCGCAAAGATACCTGGTTTGTTGACAGCGCCGAAGACTGATATCCTCTGGCTTTTATATTCCTTTACAAAAACAGTGACAAGGGTCTCCTCAACATATTTTTCGAGTTTCCTGGCGATCAGCTGCTCTGCCTCGGAGGTTGTCAGTCCCTTGATATTTAAGATGCCGACAAGGGGCAGGGCTATCTCGCCCTGCGAGTTTACCCTTACGGTCTTTTTAAGCTCTTCAACATTGTATGCCTCTATCTCGAGCAGGTCCTCAGGGCCGATGAGGTAGTTGTCCTCAAGTCCGGCCTGCTGGCTTGCAGCGCCGAGCATTATGGCCTCATTAAGTTTATCGGTCTTTTTCTGGCTTGCAATATCTGCAAGCGGAGGGGTCTTGGTCGCATAGCCGCCGCCGCATGCCGATAAGAAAAAAATGATCAGGGGTATAAGGGAAAATCTTCGAAATGCTTTATACATTATAAATTAAACTAAAAACTCAGAATTCAGGTCTGGAGCCTGTTACGGGCACGTGAAACCCGAGGGACTCGCAGGGCGTCTTCCACCCGGACACGGCCCTCCACCGTTATTAGAGGACCAATTCCCTTGATAAGCAGCTGCGCCTAAAAAACCTGCCCCTAACCCGGCAGCACCCCATAATGAACCGGCGCCACCTAAGAAGGCCTGTGTCTTATAAACTCTATGGTTATTGTCTGAACCGATAAAAATGCTTTCACCTGAAGAGATGAGTTTTGATTCGGATGCAGATGTGCTCACCATTATTCTCCCTGATATGCTTCTTACCTCTGTGCCTTTATCCGTAACTGAAACAACGCCCAGGACACGGCCCTGTTTCTCGTAAGAGACTTTCTGCAAAAGCCCTTTTCTGTTGTTTACGGATATGCTTGTAGATGCTGTAATAACGGATAATGATGCAGAGGGGCTTATATTAAATGCGATTATCCCCTTTCCAAGATTTATTGAGTAATCAGCAGAGGAACCGCTGACAATCGCCATTGTCTCCTTTGAAAGGTCTGCCCTTGAGCCGTCCTTGAAGTATATAGATGCTGAACCGTCTTCTGTCCTGATCGCTGTATCCTGAAGAAGGGGATAGGAGGATCCTGAAGCTGTCCACTGTCCATCTGAGGATCCAATGAATACGCTGCCTGTTGTCTTTATTTCTCCGAGTACTGTGATGCCCTGAGCCGATGCAACAGGAACTGAGATTAAAACATTTGCAATGGAAAAGAAAAATAATATTAAGAGAGAAATGATTCCCTGTTTTTTCATTAAAAAGCTCCTAAACTTCCCTATCAATATTAGGACTTATATATACATATTAAAACTAACACTTAAAATTTATATTAAAGCAGACAAGTTTGTCAATAATTATTTATAAATAAATATATATAATTTAATAAAATG
>JAKAKQ010000291.1 GCA_021813425.1 Nitrospirota bacterium | reverse complement strand
TATGTCGATGAGATGGTCTATCTCTTTCTCGGTCACGATCAGCGGAGGCATGAACCTTAATATATTACCCGCTGTACAGTTAATAAGTATACCTCTTTCCAGACATGCCTTTACAACAGGTGCGCCGTCACGGACCAGCTCCATCCCTATTAAGAGACCCATGCCGCTTATGTCTGCTATTATGCTTGGGAACTCCTTTTTTAATTCTTCGAGTCTCTTTTTGAAATATTTACCCATTCTCCTGCACTGGTCAAGGATAAAGTCGTCCTCAAGAAGGACATCGATGGTTGCCAAAGCGGCAGCACAGACAAGCGGATTGCCGCCGAAGGTAGAACCATGGGTTGCAGGCTGAAAAGCGGATGCGATCCTGTTTGTTGCAAGCATAGCTCCTATCGGCACGCCTCCTCCAAGACCTTTTGCCAATGTCATAATGTCTGGTGTGATGCCATAATGCTCATATGCAAACAATTTCCCTGTTCTGCCCATACCTGTCTGAACCTCGTCCAGGATGAGCAGGATTCCGTGACGGTTGCATAATTCCCTTACATCACGGAGATAATCAGGATCGGGTATTTTAACACCGCCTTCTCCCTGTATAGGTTCAAGCAGCACAGCGCATGTATCTTTGGTTATTGCGGCTTCCAATGCATCTATATCGTTGAATTCGGCATGCTTGAACCCGGGGACAAGAGGGGCAAAGCCCTCCTTGAATTTATCCTGTCCGGTCGCGCTCAGCGTGGCCAGGGTCCTGCCGTGAAATGAATTCAAAGCTGTTACAATCTCGAACCTGTAGTGCCCTGCCTGTTCACTGAAGTATTTTCTTGCAAGCTTTATTGCAGCCTCATTAGCCTCGGCCCCGGAGTTGCAGAAAAATACCTTATCCGCAAAAGAGTTTTCAACGAGGAGTTTTGCGAGTTTGATCTGGGGCTCTATATGATAATAATTTGAAACATGGATGAGCCTCTGTGCCTGTTTCTGGATGGCTATTACAACTTTTGGGTGACAATGTCCAAGGCAGTTCACAGCCACCCCTCCGACAAAATCAAGGTATTCCTTCCCGTCAATACCCCAGACCTTCATCCCGCGGCCTTTTCTGAGGACAACAGGGAATCTGTTGTAGGTATTCATCAAGTAATGACTTGATTCATCAAGGAGTTTCTTTAGTTCCATACAGCAATAATAACGCAGGAAATGTTTAAAAATCAAACAGATAGGCTTGTGACAGGGATTTAGTTCGCAGATTTTGCTCTCAAAATTTCCACAGCTTGACTTACTTCTCTTTCATGGCCGTTGAAAGCCTTTCAACCCATATTGTCGTAAGTTCCGACAGATCCCCCGCGTCCGCTGCCCGAAGCGCTTTTAGATATTTGTCCTTTTCCTTTGGCTTCACAACTGCCGTTTCAGCAGGCGGCAGCCGCAAGATAAAAAGCACTGCGGCTAATATGACCCTTCCTACCCGGCCATTGAAATCTTTGAAGGGATGAATCCATTGAAATCGCCAATCCGCAAAGGCAAGCGTTTCAGCAAATTTCTCAATGTCCTTATCTACAGAGGCTGATAACAACCTTGCCGCCAAATCTTCACAATACAGGCGCATAAGAACAGGGACTTCATAAAATGAAGGCGGAGAATGAGTGCCGACCTTGACGTTTACGACCCTGAATTGTCCGGACCAATCAGGAAACAGCGCAGCAGCAATATCGTGGTGGAGGTTACAGATCCAGTCAGGAGTGATATGGATATCTTCAGGGGTTTGTTCGAAGATAGACTCTATGGTTTTGGTGACGGAAACGGCGATGATTTCTGCAACTTCCGAATAGGTCTTTATTCCCTGTGCAGTCTCAAGGAAGCGGGTTGAATCTACCGGACGTGTACTGTCTTTTCCTTTTCGAGAAGTTCCTTCAGACGGGTCATACTCACCGGCTCCCTCTCGAACTCCATGGACGTCACCACCCAGTCCAGAATCTTTGCCCGATACACCTTTCTCAGGACGTTTATATCCTCGTGGCTTTTTCGCCATTTTTCCAGATTTTGCTGGGTCTTTTTTATCTCTTCCTTTGTCATAGCTTTTTTCTCTTTCTTTATTCTGCCATTTATTTGAGTTTATAGCAATCGCCTCACCTTCCGGAGCACCAAGAAGTTGACTCTCAAATCGTTTTTTTGCTGCCTCCAATTCAGTCTCCGCCTCCACTCGCAGCCTCCGCCATTAGGCCTTCTTAACAATCTCAATATCCCGTTCCTTTACCTCAGGATGTTCAATCGTCACTAAATTTGTCTTTGCCATTACATCCCTTCTTGAATGCTATTTTATCACAAACGGCTACAATAGAGCTTTCAGCCTGATCCCTTTAATATCGTCCTTAAGTCTTCAAGGTGGACTTTTACGAAACGGATGGATGCGTATTCGCCAGCGAGAAGAATTGGAATAGATAGTCGTTTTTGACAGAACCATAGAGAAATATTCCCTGCAATCACCTCATTCCATCACCCACAACGCTTTTGCTATGCAGGTTTTTTGAATTCGCAGGTTCAGCTTCTTCTCAAGTGTTTTCATCTCTTTATCCTTTTCTTCGAAAAGGCGCTTATTTTCGGCTGCTATCTTGTCGCTCAGCTGACTGTAAGCCAGTTCAAGCTTATGGATTTCCTTTCTCATAGACTGTCTTTCATCGAAGGTCTCGGCCTTCTGCTTTCTCTGCCGCGCCTCGGCCAGTTCCTCTCTTTGTTTCTTAAGTTCATCCTGTAGCTTCATCAAGGATTCCTCGGCGTAGACATCGAGCCTATCAAGCTCAGCGTCATAGTATTCTTCATTCCTTTCGCCAATCTTTTGGGAGAGGCCGCGAAGAGTTTTGGCTAAAGCTGTATCCATTAGCTGTTCGTCCAGCAGCGGTAGGCTATACTCAGCCATAGATTCGGCTGTTATGCCGACAAATTTGTCCGCCAGTTCCTGTGTTAGCGCAGTCCACCCGTCATTTTCATTCACAATAACACAATGAATTAGATGTTCCTCAGTATCCAACCCCTCGAAGGCAACCTTATAAATTGCCCAGACACCGCTCTTTCCGATATACGGTTCAAGCTGTGAAATCTTGTGCCTGCCCGCTGTGTAACATAACTTAACGTGATGCACCGCATCGCTTTTCGTAATCTTTGTATCGCTGATCAGTTGCCTGACAGCGGGGTGGGCGATATGCAACCGATCAGAAGTCCGCTGCCTATCAAATCTGCCTATATAATATGAGCCAGATGCAAATTCTCGTTTTTTCGCTTTCTGGGTGCTGTCTGTTATTTCGATGGAACAGCAGCCATCCGCCATTTCATAGTCGGCGATGTCAAGGACGCTCACAACAAGCCTGGAGAGCATCAAATCCATGACGCTCAGGTCCTCTTTTACCCTCCGATTGATTACCTTAAACTTAGTGCTCACCTCGTCATCAAAGTTTTCAAGCAGCTTTGCCCTTGTTTCAACCATTTTTTGATTGATCTGTTCGGCAAGCTCGGCCTGAAGGCTGTCAAAGGCGGTGTTGATTTCAGCCTCTGTGCGGCAGGACTGGTATATATCAAGTATTCGCCTTTCAAAATCAACGCCGGACCCTATTGCGCCCAAAACCTCGTCCGATGCCCCGAAGATACCGTTAAAAAGCCTGAATTTCTGGTCGAGGAGTTCAAACACGCGCCGGTCGGCAGCGTTTGATCTATTTAGAAAATTGAGAACGACTACATCATTTTTTTGCCCGTAGCGATGGCACCTGCCGATTCGCTGTTCCACCCTCTGGGGGTTCCATGGAAGGTCATAGTTGATAACAATATTACAGAACTGCAGATTGATACCCTCTGCCCCTGCCTCGGTGGAGATCATAATTTTGGTGTAGTTCTTGAATTCAAAGATAAGAGCTTCTCTGATCACAGCAGCCTTTGAAAGCAAGCCCTCCCCCTCAAGGGGTGTGCGTTCCTTTTCCCACAAGGCAAATGCCCTTTTTGCTATAGGTCCGGAATTATCACCATTGAATATTGTGATTTGATCTTTGTATCCGTTAACAGACAGGAGGTTCAGCAGATATTCCTGGGTTCTCCTTGACTCGGTGAAGACGACTGCTTTTTCGCTCCAGCCGAATTTTCGCGCGTGGGAGAATGCCTTTTCAATGGAAACGAGCAAGGCGTCACCCTTAGCGTTTTTCTGAATAGATTTGGCAAGGGCCTCCATCTCAAGCAGCTCCGCCAACTCCGTGCGAAGGTTTTCGCTGCTGACAGGCTTATTGCTTTTAACGGTCTGTTCCTCAACACCATCAGGGACTTCCTCGTCACTTTCCGAAATCTCCTCCTCTTCCTCCTCATACCCGTCTACGTCCCTTACTATATTTTCTATCGAAGCAGGCTTCTGTCCCTTGAGCCTCTTTTCAAGATTCTTCACAAGACTTTGAAGTGTGGCTGCTATAGCAAAGCTGGAACTTGCGAGAATCTTTCTATAGATCAAAATCATCAGGTGGCGCTGCCGAGCCTGCACCGATGCAATTTCCGGCCTTTGAAGATATGCCGATACAAGATCATAGAGCGCCAGTTCCTCATCAGTCGGAGTAAAGTCCTCAAGCATTGCGATGCGGGATGTAAACGGGACATACTCCTGCACCTGTTTTCTGATTGTCCTTGTGGCTATTCCCGAAAGCCTCTTTTTTAGGAGTTCGAGGTTCTGTCCCTCTCGGCCTTCGCTATCAGTCATGTATTTAGCCCTGAAGGCATATTCCGAACCGAAGAATCTATCATCAACAAAGCTCGTTAATCCGTACAGTTCAAGCAGAGAATTCTGCAGTGGTGTGGCGGTCAACAGAATCTTGGGAACACTTCCGAATAGTTCCTTCAGTTTCTTGGACTGCACGTTGCCGGTTTTTTTGTAGACATTTCTCAGCCTGTGCGCCTCGTCAGTGACACATAAATGCCACCGGCCAACGGCGGAGATATCAGACGCCTTATTCGCGGCGAAAGTGATAGAAACAATGACAACCTCATCCCTATCGAAGGGGTTTGTCAGGCCGTTTTTTCTGGCCTGCCTATATTCGAACCCGTCAACGATAACGCAGGGAATGCCGAACTTCTCGATCATCTCGTTTTGCCATTGTTTACGGATAGAGGCTGGGACGACAATGATAATCTTGCGTTTCCCTTCGGCCCACAATTGGCAAATTACTAAGCCAGCT
>JAKAKQ010000185.1 GCA_021813425.1 Nitrospirota bacterium | reverse complement strand
CAGGAAATGGCAAAAATACTTATATCCATATCGAGAGAGACGGATATAGTAGCACGATACGGGGGGGAGGAATTCATAATTATCCTTCCCAATACTTCTGAAGATGAAGCCTTTTCTCTTGCCAACAGGATAAAAACAACTGTAGAACATAACGCCTTTTCAATAAACAATTCGGAAGAAGTTTCCCTTACACTGAGCGGAGGTATATCATCATACCCTAAAAATGCAGCTGACGCAAAATCCCTGCTTTATGCTGCTGATACAGCGCTCTATTCGGCCAAGGCAGCAGGCAAAAATACCATATTATGTTTTGAAGGAACTATTAATGGAAAAAGTATTTAAAAGACCCCGGAGCCTTAAAGCTTCTCCATTCAGATACTGTCCGGGATGCGGACACAGTCTTATCCACAGACTCATTGCCGAATGTATAGATTCATTCAACATCAGGGAGAAGGTTGTCGGCATTGCGCCTGTCGGATGCGCAGTCTTTGCATACGATTACTTCAATTTCGACATACTTGAGGTCGCGCATGGCAGGCCGCCTGCGGTTGCTACTGCCCTGAAAAGGGTAATGCCGGACAGGATTGTCTTCTCTTACCAGGGTGACGGGGATCTCGCTGCGATAGGCACCTCAGAGATAATCCATGCCGCCAACAGAGGAGAAAATTTTTCGGTTTTTTTTGTAAATAATGCTACATACGGCATGACAGGGGGCCAGATGGCGCCTACAACTATTCCGGGACAGAAGACAACAACGACACCCTCTGGAAGAGACAGCAGGACAGACGGCTACCCCCTTCACGTATCAGAGCTCCTTTCGACAATCGAGGGAGTATCCTTTATTCAGAGGGTATCAATAGATTCTTACAAGAACCTCGTAATCGCAAAGAAGGCGATAGAAAAAGCGTTCAGGTATCAGATTGAAGGAAAAGGGTTCAGTTTTGTCGAGATACTTTCATCGTGTCCTACGGACTGGGGGCTGTCGCCAAAGGCTTCCCTCGGATGGATAAAGGAAAAAATGGTCAGGATATATCCGCTCGGTATATTAAAAGACAGATTCAGGGAGAGTGCCTGATTGGAGAAAAAAATAATAATAGCCGGTTCAGGCGGTCAGGGGATCCTGTTTTTCGGGAAAATCCTTGCCTTCACAAGCATGCTCGAGGGGAAAGAGGTGACGTGGTTTCCGTCTTATGGAGCAGAAATGAGGGGTGGAACAGCCAACTGTACGGTTATTATTTCTGATAATATGATCGGGTCACCCGTAGTATTCAGTCCAGACATACTTATAGTGATGAACAAGGCGTCTCTGGATAAATTCCAGAACATGCTTATCAAGAGAGGTTTAATGTTCCTTGACTCTTCTCTTATAATAAATCCCGACTTAAGGAAAGATACAAGAGTTGTTCAGGTGCCTGCAACAAAAATAGCAGGCTTGCTCGGCAACACCAAATCCGCTAACATGGTTATGCTGGGGGCACTAATAGCCAGGACAGGCTTTTTGAAAAAGTCATCGATAGTCGATATATTCAAAGACTGTTCGGTAAAAATGGGAAATAACGGTTCAGTTATTAATATAAATTCATTTCTGGAAGGGATAAAGTACATTGAAGATACGGAAAGCCGGCATCTCCGACCTTAAAGAGGTCCATAAACTTATAAACGAATTCGCCCGCAGGGAAGAGATGATCCCCCGGTCTATCAACGAACTCTATGAAAACGTAAGGGATTTTATAGTTTTAGAAGATAAAGGGAAGATTTACGGAACATGTGCGCTGCATATCCTCTGGGAAGATCTTGCCGAGATCCGTTCACTTGCGGTAAGAAAAGAATATCAGAAGAGGGGAATAGGCAAAAGACTGGTCAAGCGCTGTCTCGATGAAGCGAAGTCCCTCGGGATTAAAAGGGTGTTCGTTCTTACATATCAAAAAGACTTCTTTAAAAAATTGGGCTTTGCAGATATAGACAAAGCAAGCCTTCCTCAAAAAATATGGGGAGACTGTGTCAGATGCCCGAAGTTCCCTGAATGTGATGAACACGCATTAATTACAGATATCTGACTTCTAACCTTTATTTTTCATAAATTTCTCTAACAACTTTCTTTCCGATCTCAATTCACTTTAATTTTGCACTGCTCATTTCGACTATCTCTTCTTCGATTTCCCCAGGCATCCGCATATTCTTCATAAACGCCCACTTGCCCGCATCTTCAAAATAGAGCTTCATCCTGTACATTTCATCAAGCGTTACGACTTTAACCATTCCTGCTTCCTTATAAACTATAACCTCAATAGGGAAAGCAGCGGCATGGTCAATCCCCGGGAACCGGTAGCTGCTCGTCTCCCTTTTTTCTCCTGCTATTTTATACGCCCTTGCTTCAACCTTAGGATTGCTTACGCCATAAATTATCACGCCCTGTTCACCAAACTCCAGTGAATATATAATCTTCCAGCCTTTGCTGTTCTGCAATATGCCTTCTTTAACCTTCAGTGCTGTTTCCTGGAGGAGACTGCCGGAGTCCTGCTGTTTGTAGACCTCTTCAATCATGTCGTTGAAGTCTCCGCCTCCCATGCCTCCAACTTTACCTTTGGTCCTTAACTCTCCTATCTGCTTTTTTACAACATTGCCTTTTACAGCAGAAGCAATAACATCTGACAGCCTATTCATCATACTTACGGAAAACTCTTTTTCCGCGCTGTCACCAAGCACAGTCCTGTTGATTGATACCGGATTTACAAACGCGATATTTATACCTGTTTCATCCTCATAAACACCAACCCGGAGCGGCAATGCAAAAGCCGACTTTGGCCCATGATTCATTATCTGCTTAGAATATTTAGGCGAATTTATAACAATATTATGAGCTCTGAGCTTACATCCTTCAGGAGTGTTTGAATCATATGACGCCAGCACCAGCCAGTCATTTTTCCTGAGTGTTTCTTCAGTGCTTTTTACTGCATTCTCAAAACCACCCTCCACCTTTTCAATGACCTTGACATATACTCCGTACTCCTGAGCATATAATCCAGCAGGAACAGTAAAAATAACGACCATTAAAACCAAAAATGCCATCCGCTTCATCTTAAACCTCCAGAATTAAAAAGCTTTGTAAATTTCTTACCCTGAAACAGTAATATACCTATCTTCAACAAACCACGCTTTACGCTCTTCTGTTTATTCATTAACCTCCTTCTTTTAGTTTATATTCTTTGTAGTTTAGAAACTATTTAACATTAAAACCAGGAACTTGTCAACTTGAAGTTGTAATTTATAAATGAGGAAGGTGTTATTCAGTGAACAATTCTTTGCTGTCCGGGATATAAAATTCGTATGAGACTAAAATGAAGTGAAATTCTATAGCATTTCTTCTTTGAGTAATTTATATTCGATGCTGTCAACAAGGGCCTGGTAAGATGCCTCTATAATATTCTCTGATACACCGACTGTTCCCCATCTCTTTTCCCTGTCCCCTGATTCGATAAGGACGCGCACTTTTGCGCTCGTCCCTTTTCCGGCAGTCAGAACCCTGACCTTATAGTCATGCAGTTTTACGTCCTTCAGTACGGGATAAAACTTTTCGAGCGCCTTTCTCAGGGCGTTGTCGAGCGCATTAACAGGGCCTTTCCCTGTTGCTGCAGTATGCTCGATATGACCGCCTACCCTGAGCATTATCGTAGCCTCACTGAGAGGGTCCTCCCCCTCTTTTCTCTTTTCAACTATCAGCCTGAATCCTATCAGGTCAAAAAACCTCTTGTGAAGTCCGAGGGCCTTTTTCATAATAAGCTCGAAGGATGCCTCTGCGCCCTCGAACTGGAAACCCTGATTTTCGAGTTCTTTAAGATTAGTGACTATGTCCTGCAGCTGTGCGGAATCGGTTGATAACTTTATGCCGAATTCTTCCGCCTTCCTCAGAATGTTGCTCCTGCCTGCGAGGTCTGATATCAAAACCCTCTGGGAGTTTCCCACGAGTTCCGGCCTAATATGTTCGTAAGTTTCAGGTCTCTTTCTGATCGCGCTGACATGAATCCCTGCCTTGTGCGCAAAGGCGCTGTCACCTGTGTAAGGCTGGCGTTTGAAATGTCTGAGGTTTGCTATTTCATTTACGAACCTGGATACATCTCTCAGTTTTTTCATCTGTTCGGGGCTAATACACTTAAGGCCGAGTTTCAGCTGGATATTGGGTATAATTGAAATCAGATTTGCGTTACCACACCTTTCTCCGAGTCCGTTTATAGTGCCCTGCACCTGAGAGGCGCCGGCTTCAACGCCTATTATTGAATTAGCTACAGCGCAGTCTATATCATTATGTATATGAACACCGACAGGCAGACTGAAGTCCTTTACCACCTTCCTGACAGTATCTCTAAGTACTGTGGTGATTGTCCCGCCATTTGTATCGCAAAGCACAAGACAGTCAGCCCCTGCATCCCGGGCAGCAGACAGACACTCGAGGGCATATTTTGGATTATTGATATAACCGTCAAAGAAATGCTCGGCATCGAAGAAAACCTTATCTGCGTGTTTTTTTAGATATGCTATGGAATCATGTATAATATCAAGATTTTCTTCGAGGGTTATCCTTAACGCCTCTCTGACATGAAAGTCCCAGGTCTTGCCGAATATAGTAATGACAGATGTCCTGGAATCAAGCAGCGATTTTAACGTTTCATCACCGGCAGGTTTCTTCTTTGGCCTGTGAGTGCTCCCGAATGCAACTATTCTGGAATTCTTCAGTTTTAGTCTGCTGACCTTCTTGAAGTAATCAATGTCTCTCGGGTTAGAGCCAGGCCATCCGCCCTCGATATAATGAACCCCGATCTCATCGAGTTTCTCGGTAATCCTCAGCTTGTCCTCGACAGAAAAGGAGATGTCCTCCGACTGTGCGCCGTCCCTGAGGGTAGTATCGTATATTTCGATCTTTCTCATATCTTCTCAACCTAAATTATTAATAGTCTCGAAATAGAATCGACTTTAATTAAAAAATCTCCCCTCGCCCCTCTTTTCCAAAGAGGGGTTCTTTCCTCCCTTTGGCAAAGGGAGGTTAGGAGGGATTTTATAAATAATATAGTTATCATTACGAGACTGTTAATATCTCTTTAACCTCCCCATTAATCCCCTCCTTGGCAAGGAGGGGATTAATGGGAGGTCTTTAATTCATCCATTTAATCCGAACGCTTCATGAAGCACCCTGACAGCAAGCTCGGTA
>JAKAKQ010000178.1 GCA_021813425.1 Nitrospirota bacterium | reverse complement strand
GTGGTTGCGCATATCATGGATGAAGAGGCCATGGGCCTGCAGCCGCCGGAGAAAGTGAAGGAATTTGAGAGGATCGACAGGGAAAAACTGGAGAAGGTCGAGCAGGAGCTGAAAGACGAAGGCTTCAAAGTCACGACCACTCTGCACGTGGGCAAAGCGGCAAAGCATTTGATGGAAATAGCCCGGCTGGAGGACATTTCGATGATCGTGATGGGTTCCCACGGCAAAGGGAGTGTTGAGGGCATGCTCTGGGGCTCCGTTTCCCGCGCTGTTGTTGAATACAGCGACCGGCCGGTGCTGCTGGTCAAGGGCTCAGGTTGTCGCGAAGGGAGGTGATAAATGCAGAAGTGCGGTAGTGAATAGTGATATCTGAAACCAAACGTTTGGAGGAAGAAGATGAAAGTAAGAGCATTGGTTATAAGTGTGGTTGTAATGCTGCTGTTGGCGTCGACGGGATGGGCCATCTCTCTTGTAGAGGCCGAGTGGTTAAAGGCAAATCTTGACGACAAGAATATCAGAATCGTCGATGTATCGAACAAGGCTGATGCCTATGGGAAAGGGCATATACCCGGCGCCGTGCAGGTTAAGCGATATCTTGACCTCGGAAATACGAACACCGTACCGCCGACCCTCTACCCCACGAAGGAGCAGTTCGAGCATTTGATGTCGCGGCTGGGTATTGAAAAGGATACGACGGTCGTGGCCTACGACGATACGTACAGCCTCTTTGCAAGCCGGCTTCTCGTGATCATGGAACTTTATGGCCACGACACAAATAAACTCAAACTTCTGAACGGCGGTTCTGTACGATGGAAAGCCATGAACTACCCTATGAACGCCGATTCCGTGTCCGTTAAAGCATCGCAATATAAAGTCGATAAAATGAGAAGTGAGTTGCTGGTAACGTGGAGCGACATTTACCGGGATGTGGTAAATGGAGCTAAAAAGGACGTGCTTTTGGTCGATGTCAGGCCGGCTGCCGAATATACCGCAAAGAACATCCGGTCCATTAGAGGCGGTTATATTCCAAAGGCGGTGAACGTCACGGGCGCGGATGCGAACAAGAAGGAAGATCAAACGTTCAAGACGAAGGACGAAATAAGGAAGATGTTCGAGGAGAAGGGTGTTACCGGGGATAAGCCGATCTATTCATATTGCCACAGCGGAGACCGTGCAGCCCATGGTTATGTCGTCATGAAGCATATTCTCGGTTTTAAAAACGTCAAGTTCTATGACGGCGGATGGGCTGAGTGGGCATCAATAGTTTCGTTGCCTGCGGACGGACAGGTATGGCTCTGGGAAGCGCCGAAAGAGGAAAAGAAATAAACTGTACCCGAAAAAGCAGGCGGGGAGACCCGCCTGCTTTCAGGAAAATACGGAGGATTAAGTGAAAATCGAGATCTATGACCCGGCGATGTGCTGTTCATCGGGGCTCTGCAGGCCATCAATTGATCCTGTTCTGGTTAAGATGAATGATGCTGTGCTGGCATTGAAAAAACAGGGGATTGAGGTAGAAAGGTTTAACCTTGCACAGCAGCCAAAGGCATTTATGGAAAATCTTGAAGTAAAGTCATTGCTCACAAAAAACGGTAAGAAGATACTGCCTATCACCCTTATAAACGGCAAGGTCTTTAAGAGAGGTGAATACCCGTCTTATGAGGAATTATGTCAGACACTGGATATTGAGCCGCTGAAAAGTAAGCCCTTATCTTTGCAGGTGAAATGATATGACAAAATATATATTCTTCTCAGGCAAAGGCGGCGTTGGCAAGACTACAATGGCATCTGCTACTGCAATACATTGTGCAATGGAAGGCAAAAAGACCCTGATAGTTACGACAGACCCTGCCTCCAATCTTGCTGATGTCTTTGAACAGAAGATAGGACATAAGATAACGCCAATTAAAGGTATTGATAACCTTTATGCCATGGAAATCAATCCTGATGAGGCGACGAGGGAATACAAAGAAAAAATAATAGCTCCTTTCAGGGAAGTAATGCCCGATGATGTAATCGCATCTATTGACGAGCAGTTGAGCGGGCCGTGCACAACTGAGATGGCATCCTTTGACCGTTTCATAGATTTTATGGAAGGCGATGAATACGATGTTATTGTATTTGATACCGC
Source organism: Nitrospirota bacterium (assembly GCA_021813425.1). Lineage (GTDB taxonomy): Bacteria > Nitrospirota > Thermodesulfovibrionia > Thermodesulfovibrionales > UBA6898 > JAKAKQ01. The sequence goes on along the minus strand of JAKAKQ010000178.1, from coordinate 3,095 downwards.
CCCAACGGGACATACCATAAGGCTGCTTGAACTTCCTGTTGATTGGTCTAAACATATCGAAGAATCCGCAAAGGGAAGCGGACAGACATGCCTCGGCCCGGTTCAGACCATTCAGGAATCGAAAGAGAAATACGACAGGGCTACCTCTCTGCTGAAGGACAGGGAGCGAACTAATTTTATTTTTGTCATGCGTCCGGAAGATCTTTCTCTCTACGAAACGATAAGGGCGTCAAAGGAGCTTGAGACCATAGGCATAAAATCCGGTGAGATTATTATCAACGGCATACTGCCGGAAGAAGTCTGCGAGATAGACTTTTTCAAAAAGAAATACGAATCCCAGCAACAGGTGATAAAAGAGACCGAAAAAGCGATAAATAAAATGAAACGGCATATGTTTTTAAGAAACAGCGAGGTTAAAGGCATTAATGCACTTAAAGGCGTTGCTGAAGAATTATTCAAAGGCGTTAAACCGAAATTCATAGAAGAGATCAGAATGCCACAAGTATCTGCGCCTGCTCTTGAAAAGCCTGATATAAACAGGCTGTGGCTTCCCGGAAAAGATACAAAGGCATTATTCTTTACCGGCAAAGGCGGCGTGGGTAAAACAACAGTATCGTGCATTGCGGCTCTTTATACAGCGCAAAAAGGTTTAAAAACACTTCTTGTAACCACTGACCCTGCAGCGCATATAGGAGAAGTGCTGGATGTAAAAGTCGGAAGCACTCCGATGAAAGTTGCTGAAAACCTCTACGCTGTTATGGTAGATCAGGAAGAAGCATTCAGGGAATATAAAGAGAAAGTGTTGAACGACGCGCGGGGGAAATACTCCGAAGACATGCTCTCTGCAATGGAGGAGGAACTTAACTCTCCATGCACGGAAGAAATGGCAGCATTTAATAAATTCATCCAGTTTATTGAAGGCAAGGAATATGAGGTTATAGTCTTTGATACTGCACCCACAGGGCATACACTAAGGCTCTTATCGCTTCCTTTTGATTACGCAAAGCAGGTGGAGATAATGGTCTCCTCTCAGGAGGCATTAAAGGCAAAAGAGGCAACTCAAAACAGGTTCAGGGAGATAATAGATATATTAAAAGATAAAGAGCGCACTGTATTCAGCCTCGTGCTTTATCCGGAATCGACGCCTATAATGGAATCATACCGCGCAATGCTCGACCTGAGAGAGGCGGGTATTGAAACACAGCTTGTTATTGCAAATATGGTCCTTCCCGAAGAAGTATGCAGCAATTATTTTTTTAAAAACAGAAGACAGTTGCAGGTGAAATATCTGAAAGAGATCAAAGAGAGATTCGGCCTTCCCGTGCTCCAGTTCCCCTTAATGCAGGAAGAGATTAAGGGCATGGAACTGCTAAGAAAAGCAGTAATGAATCTTTAGGAGGTGATTTATGCCGACTTATGAATTTGTATGCAAATACTGCGGCAACAGGTTTGAGACATTCGCAACTATAAGCCAAAAGGAGAAGGGACTCGATCTTTTTTGTGAAAACTGCGGAAGCCCTGATGTAAAGCAGATCATAAGCGCGCCGATGACCCTTCTAAGAGGGTCTCCTTCCAGCGGTTGCAGCGGCTCCGGTTCCGGCGGATGCTGTTAGAAAATGAGGATAATCTGATGAAAAATAGCACGAAAGACATTTGCCAAAATGATGTCTGCCTGGTAGGTAGCAAGCAGAAAATAGAGATGAACCAGAACATTAAAAATGTAATCCATCTTATCACAGTTGGTCTGCTGCTATTAATCAGTTGGCTTTTGGGGAAAATGGCTATCATTTCACTTAGTCTTAGTGATGCGCTCTCACTTTTGGCTGTTTTTCTGGGATATCCCATTTACATAAGGGCAGCAACCTCCCTGATAAAAGGCAAGATCGGTGTACCGCTTTTTGTGACAATAGCTGAAATTGCTTCTGTGGCAATCGGCGAGTATCTTGCAGGCGGCACGGTCGTCTTTATTATTCTGGCGGGGACGTATCTTGAGGATTTTATCCTTGATAAGACACGGGGCGCAATCAAAAAACTCATCGGGATGATGCCCATGACAGCCCGGCTCCTAAAAGATGGAAAGGAGTCAGAGGTTGATGTAAAACAGGTAGAGATTAACGATATTGTGCTTGTAAAACCGGGGGAGAAGATACCTGTTGACGGCAAGGTCGTATACGGCTACAGCGCCGTCGATCAGTCAGCTATCACGGGTGAATCAATGCCTGTTGATAAGGTTCTTGGGAACCCGGTGTTTGCAGGTACTTTAAACCAGAGCGGCGCCCTTAAGATAAAAACAGACAAGGTAGCAGAAGACACTACCCTTGCCCGCATGATTCATCTGGTGGAGGAGGCGCAGGAGAAAAAGGCTCCAATCCAAAATATAGCCGACCGTTTTACCACATATTTTCTGCCTGCCATTCTGATCCTATCTGGCGCTGTTTATGTCTTCAGCGGCTCGCTTGTAAGAGCTGTAACCATCCTCCTTGTAGCCTGTCCATGTGCCTTGGCTCTGGCTGTGCCTATTGCTGTTGTTGGCGCGATTGGAAATGCAGGCAGGAGAGGAATTCTCATCAAAGGGGGAACCTTTGTAGAACGCCTGCAAAAAACCGATACGGTCGTGTTTGACAAGACCGGGACCCTTACATATGGAAAACCCATGGTTACTGACATTATACCTTTTAACAACAGTAAGCATGAAGATGTTTTACGGACTGCAGCAATCGCCGAGAAATTTTCAGAGCATCCCCTTGCAAGGGCAACACTGGACAAAGCAAATGAGGCAGGAATAGCAGCCACTGACCCTGAAAAATTTGAAGCAACTCTGGGCAAAGGCGTTATTGTTCAACATGGAGGACAAACAATCATGGTTGGAACTGTTGAGTTGATGGAAGAGAAAGAGATTACGGTTGCGGATGAACATCTGAAGACGATCAAAAACCTTGAGAATAAGGGCGCAACTGTCTTACTGGTTGCACGTGACAGTAAGTTAATTGGCCTTATTGCGGTGAGAGACGTTGTTAAAGACGGGCTGTCTGAAGAAATTGCAAGCCTTAGAACACTGGGGATGAAAAGAATCGCAATGCTGTCAGGGGATAATC
>JAKAKQ010000034.1 GCA_021813425.1 Nitrospirota bacterium | reverse complement strand
AAGGCTTCTTAGACTGTCTCTGTCTTCTGTGGCTCTGATAAAAATTCCCCTTCCCTTTTTACATATATAATAAATTATACTACCTTTTAGGAGGTGTTAAAACCAGAAATATGTGATATAATTTTTGTATGAAAAAACTTTCCGGCATTGTTCTTTTTATTGTTTTTCTGATGTTTTCAACCTTAGATACGGCAAAAGTCGCATCGGGCGACCCGCCGAAAAGGGGGGATAATACGATGGTTAAAAATATTCACTGGTTAGGGCATGATACCTTCAGGATAACAGGTGAAAAAGTAATATATACAGACCCTTTCAAGATAAAAAAGAAGGATACTGCCGACATAATACTTATAACTCATGAGCATTATGATCATTGTTCTCCAGAGGATGTTAAAAAAATACAGGGACCGGATACCGTGATAGTGACAGTTGCGGATTGTGCAAAGAAACTTAGTGGAAAAATAAAGATTGTAAAGCCTGGTGATAAGATCAATGCCGAGGGTATTGAGATTGAAGCAGTTCCTTCATATAATACAAACAAACAGTTTCATACAAAAGAAAGAGGCTGGGCAGGATATATATTTACTGTGCAGGGCCAGCGTATATACATCGCAGGCGATACAGACTATATCCCTGAAATGAAAAGCTTTAAGGCCGATATCGCCCTTTTACCTGTGTCAGGGACATATGTTATGACAGCAGATGAGGCTGTTAAAGCCGCCCTTGATATAAAACCGAAAATTGCTATCCCTATGCACTATGGTGCAATAGTAGGCTCAAAGGATGATGCAAAAAGGTTTGCAGAAGAGCTTAAGGGGAAGATTACTGTCGAAATCCTGCAAGAGGAATAAATCACGGATAACCTCTATTACGCTGATGCCTGAAAATATCCTTCAGTTGCTTAAGGGAAAAGCCGGGTTTATCTCAGGCCAGGAAATCAGCGACAGCCTTGGCATTACAAGGGCCGCAGTCTGGAAAAAGATCAAAAAGCTAAGAAACAAAGGTTTTATTATTATAGCTACACCCTCAAAAGGATATAAACTGATTAATTCCCCTGACCTTTCTAAGGAAGAGATAGAAATTCAGGTGCAGGGTGATCTCTGGAAAAATATTATTTTTTATCAATCTGTTGATTCAACAAACGAAATAGCGATGTTATCGTCAGCAAAGAATGATACCGAATCCGGGACCATTATCATCGCTGACAGACAGGAAAAGGGTAAGGGCAGGCTTGGCAGGACATGGATTTCGCCGCCTGGCCTTAATATTTACATGAGCATAATTCTCAGACCAGAGATCGAGCCAAAGGATGCTACACTTCTTACTGTCTTAACCTCTATTGCCTGTGCGCTTGCGTTAAGGGGAATTAGCGGGCTCAAAGTTGTGATAAAATGGCCAAATGACCTTATGGTTTCAGAAAAAAAGCTGGGTGGAATACTCACAGAGGTGAGATCCGAGCCTGAAAGGATTAAAACAGCGGTAATAGGGATAGGCATTAATGTAAATATTGAGAATAAAGACTTCCCGGCTGAAATCAGAGACATAGCGACATCGATTAAAAATGAAACGGGGAAATATCTTTCAAGGAGTGAGATAATCATCCGGATCCTGAAAGAATTCGAGGCCTGGTTTAATGTTTTCAAGAGTAAGGGCAGCAGGCCTTTGCTGGAAAAATGGAAGCAACTCTCATCCACTTTGGGAAAAAATGTAAAGGTTGCCATAGGAGACTCAACAGTCTCTGGTTTGGCCAGAGACATAGATGAGGAAGGAATGCTTATATTAGAGTTGAAATCAGGCAGTCTCAGGAAGATCAGCGCCGGGGATGTTACTATCTTAAGATAGTCAATTAGCCTCTTAGTTCTTTATTTCAGGTTATAATATAGCTCTGTGTAAAATTGTTAACGATTAGGCTTTGATTGAAAATATTTAAATTTAAATATAGTTTGCTTTAATAATTAGTGTTTCAGGAGAAAGATGCTGATAGCTGTTGACATTGGTAACTCTTCAATAAATATAGGATATTTTAGTGAAAAGGGTCTTATTGTTCAAAAATTTGATACAAAACCATTAAGAAAAGCAAGTGAATACAGTTTGATTTTAAGTGATTTCTTGTTACAAAATCATATAGAAAAAAAAGATTTTAACGGTATAATATCATCTGTAGTTATAAGCCATACTTCAGTTCTCAGAAATGCACTTGAATTGCTTTTAGATAAACAGGTAATAGATATTTTAATAGTGGATCATAAAATGAATACAGGATTAGAATTTAAAATCAGAAAGCCTGAAGAAATAGGTGCGGACAGGATAGCAAATGCTGTTGGGGCATGGGAGATGTATAAGACCCGTGTTGCAGTTGTGGATTTCGGAACAGCTACAACCATAACAGTTGTGGACAAAGATGCGAATTACATCGGCGGCTCAATTATGCCTGGTATTGGTTTGATGAATGACATGCTCGGGAAAAGGACTTCAAAATTGAAAAGTATTGCTCTGAAACCACAGGAATCCGCCCTTGGAAAGGATACAACAGAGTGTATAAGTTCGGGACTGTTTTATGGAACAGCTGGGGCTGTAGAAAGGATTCTTGAGGAGATTGAGAAAGAGACCGGCATCGGATTCAGGGTTGTTGTTACCGGCGGACACTGTCAGACAGTTGAGAAATTTATAAGAAGGCCACATGACATTAAACCTGATTTAACGCTTCAGGGGTTGAAGATACTTTATGAAAAAAACAGACCTTCATGAATTAAGAAAAGATCCCTTGCTTGGAAGATGGGTTGCAGTACTCAGCAGGTCAAAAGCACCTTCCGAGTATATATTACCCTCTGATGAAGATATTGAGCATGATTGTATTTTATGCACAGGGAGGGAGAACGAAACTCCCTCTGAGATAATGTCTGTCCCAAGACTTAATACTGATCAGACTAAGCGGGGATGGTGGACAAGGGTTATCCCGAACATTAATCCGGTTTTCCAGGTGGAAGGCGATCTTGGCAGAAGAGGTGAAGGGATGTACGACAAAATGAACAGTGTCGGAGCAAATGAGGTGATAATAGAATCTCCTGACCATTCTGCCAGGCCAGAAGATATGGGACTTGACCAGATGGCGAGGGTAATAACGACATACAGGGACAGGATGTCTGATCTCGAAAAAGACGCACGCCTGAGATATACGCTTATTTATAAAAATTCCGGCAAAGAGGCGGGTGCTGTCTTTTCTCATCCTGTATCTCATATCGCATCCACACCTGTAATCCCCAAAAGGGTGAAAGAAGAACTTGACGGTGCAAAACAGTATTTTTCATATAAGGAGAGATGCATCTTCTGCGATATTGTCAGGGAAGAACTCAGGATAGGAAACAGGGTTATAATAGAAACAAGGAATTTTGTAGTATTCTGTCCTTATGCTTCAAAGTTCCCGTTCGAATCCTGGATAGTGCCAAAAAGACATAATTGCGCTTTCCAGGACATTAAGGCAGATGAGATCGAAGATTTGGCGCTTATTCTTTCCTCGTTACTAAAAAAAATGAGGGCCGCATTTAATGGACTGTCATATAACTATTTTATCCATTCGGCTCCAAACAGGATACCAAGGAAGAACCATTGGCATACTCTCGGGGAGGATTTTCACTGGCATTTGGAAATAATGCCCAGACTTTTAAGGACAAGTGGCTTCGAATGGGGTTCAGGGTTTTATATCTTACCAACATCACCGGAAAACGCAGCAAAATACCTTAGGGAGGTTTGAAATGGAGATTAAAAGGATTCTTTTCGCAACGGATTTTTCAGAAGGTTCTTCCAATGCCCTGTCTTATGCAGTTGACATCGCAAAGCAGTATGGAGCAAAGCTTTTTTTTGTGCATGTAATATATGATGTTGCAAAGACAGCAGGCTGGTATGTGCCTCACGTGTCTATCGATGAGATGTACAAGGATATCGAAAAAAGTGCAAAGGCCGAACTTGAAAAAAGTTTTATTGAAGAGATGAGGGGATTCAAGGGGATAGAGCACGTTGTATTAAAGGGCACCCCTTACGAAGAAATTTGCAGATTTGCCGAAGATAACAAAATAGACATCATTGTGCTTGGAACACACGGAAGAAAGGGGATAGACAGAATGATATTTGGAAGTACTGCAGAGCAGGTAGTTCGTCATGCACCGTGTCCTGTGCTTTCCGTGAGGCTTCCAAAACATTCGAAGTAGATGAGAGTATATTTATCCGAAAATGCCTTTTTAGATTTATTGCTTGGTTCGGCAGAAGTTTATAAGAGGGAATGTCTCGGTTTTCTGCTTGGTTATAAACTGGAAGACAGATTCATTATAGAACACGCCTTCAGTTTTCAGACAGCAAGCAGAAAACCAAAGGGAGTGATATCTCATGATAAAAGCCATAGGAAGATCGAACCGATACTTGCACGATTTGACCGGTTGCAGATAATAGGGGATTTTCATTCGCATACCCAGTTTGGCATGACAAAAGGACTTCCTTTTCCGAGTGCAGAAGACGTCAAGGGAATGACTCCGGAACATATATACCTGATCGTTGCTATTAACAATAACAGGAAGACAATGTACTGGGCTGAAAACAGGGACAGTACAATATCAGGTTCTGTAGGCGATTATTTCTTTAAGATATCGGCTTATTTTATTAAGAGCTCTTCTTCAGTCAGAAAGGCAAAGATACACTGCCCATTCCCTCCAGGCTTCTGAAATTTTGCAGGTCAGCATAATGGAAGATAAGGGCTATTAGGGAAGCTTTCAATTTGACAATAAAAAATTTCCTTGTCTTTTCGATACTTATCCATGTAATCATCTTATCAGGTATTTATTTAATCCCTGTCCAAAAAGAAAAAAAGTCAGATGAATTTTTTGCAATGCTCATTTCTCCGGAGGAACTTCAAAAGCCTGAAACTAAACTGCCTCAATATGAAATACAACCGCTTTATCAGCCTCCTCCTCTTATTGGAAAGATTAAGCCAAAGACTTCACCCCTGTCAGACTTGAAGAAAGCCCCGCTGTCTCAAGGTGAGCCATTAAAACCCCGGTTAATGGCGCCTCCGGAAACACCCATTGTCCCGGATGGACTGGAAGATGCCGGTAAAAAGCATGGTGAGGTTTTATATCCAAAAGCCGGCATTAAAGACGGCTTAACAGAAGATAAGGGCAGAAAGAGTGCATTAAAGCCGGGATATTCTGAAAGGGAGAAGATCTTTGACAGGGGAGTAATCGGGGGGCTTGCAAAAAAGGATTCTGATAAAGAAAAAAAGAAGGATGATTCAGTTACGTTCGATACAAGTGAATACAAGTACAAAGGTTATATGAAACGATTGAAGGAAAGAATAGAAAGCATATGGGTCTATCCGCCTGATGCGAAGGTGAGGGGTATTTACGGTGATCTGAAGATACGATTCACCATAAAAAAAGACGGAAAGCTGGGTACAGTTGAACTTGTACGGACCTCAGGATATAAAATGCTTGACGATGCAGCTGTTCGGGCACTAAAGGATGGTGAACCATACTGGCCTCTTCCTGATGACTGGGGTGTGGAATCATACACAATACTCGGCCATTTTGTTTATAACATTTACGGATACTATGTCCGGTAAGGAGACCGGATGGACAGTGGTATTGAACGTTTTTAATGCCCTCTGTTATACTTTTAGCGTTTTTATCAAAAAATTAAAAGGAATTTACAGGAGTGGAATTTACACAGGAAGAGCTTAACAGGTACAACCGCCAGATAATGATGGAGGGCTGGGGTATAGAAACGCAGAAGAAGATCAAGGATTCCACTGTTTTTATTGCAGGAGCAGGTGGGCTGGGTTCACCGGTATCAATATATCTTGCTGTAGCAGGCGTGGGGAAAATCCGGATATGCGACTTTGATTCGCCTGACTGGTCAAACCTGAACCGCCAGATCCTCCACAACCATAACAGGATTGGAACAAATAAGGCCCTTTCCGCCAAACAGACGCTTGAAGAACTGAACCCGCATATAAGAATAGAGGCATTTACAGATAAGATTGTAGCTGAAAACGTTGACGAGCTGGTGGGTGACGCAGATATCATTCTTGATTGTATGGATAATTTCCCCACACGTTACCTTTTGAATGAATCAGCAATAAGGAAGAATATACCACTGGTTCATGGAAGCATATGGGGAATCGATGGCCGTATTACATTCATAAAGTCACCTGAGACTCCCTGCCTTATGTGTTATTTCCCTGAATCGCCACCAAAGGAAGTATTCCCTGTACTTGGTGCAACGCCCGGCATTATAGGGACCATGCAGGCTATGGAAACCCTGAAATTTCTTGCGGGTATCGGGAAAGTCTTGAAGGGGAAGCTTCTTGTCTGGTCTGGTAATGATATGAGTTTCAAAACGTTTAAAGGCTTTAAAGATCCTCTCTGCCCATGTTGCGGGCAAAATAACCGATAATAATTGATTCTTTATCAGTTATAGTCTATATTTATTAATAAATTTCAAGAGGTTAAGTTTGAATGCAGAGTTAGAAACAAGATAGGTTATGAACATAGCTGATACTAATTATACAATTTTTATGATAGTAGTTGCCTTACTGCTGATAATCACCTTTTTCTTTATGGGGAAAAAGTCAGGCGGCTTTCTGGAAAGACACAGGAGGCTGGAAGAATGGAAAAATCATGAGAAAAAACTTGCATTTGCCGAGTCAAGCAGAAATGATCTTATTAGAGAGATTGAAAATCTTAAGTATCTGAACGAAAAATACCTTTACTTTGTTGTTCGCATACCAGAAACAGTGAAACATCTAAATTCCAGCCTCACGTTCGATGAGATAGTATCTTCTATTATCAGATTTACAAAAGATATTGTTGATACAGACTGTATTGAACTTTATTTTTATAATGAGACTGCCAAACAACTTGAACTCGAAGCTGCATTTGGTTCAAACAGGAAGAACCGGATTATAGTACCTTTCGGAGAGGGAGTGATCGGGAAGGCAGCTGAGAAAAAAATTATAGTCACAAAGGACAGCTCGTTTCAGAGTTCAGAAAAAGAAGACGAGAGGATATCTTTAGGCGCACCTATTATGTTCAGAAACAGATTGATAGGTATTCTTGGACTCGGAAAGATTAAGAATACGACCGGGGATGAAAAAAGATTGATCGCGATGATAGCAGACCTTGCCGGTGTTTCACTGCAGAACTGCGAAAGACTGTCAACTGCTGAGCATGAAGCAAATACAGATGCTTTGACAAGACTGTACAATAGAAAATATTTTGCAGAAAGATCCATCGATGAGGCGCAAAAAGCAATAAGCTATAATTTCCCGATATCAATTTTCATGTTCGATATAGACAATTTTAAGAAATACAATGATAATAACGGACATGCAGAAGGCGATTATCTTCTCGGGGAACTTGCATATCTTTTAAAGGAAAATACAAGGGGACGGGACGTAATGGCAAGATACGGAGGAGAAGAATTTATTGTCCTGTTGCCGAACACAGACAAAAAAGGAGCCTACTGTTACGCAGAGAAAATAAGAAGTCTGATAGAATCAGCGCCCTTCAGGAACAGGGAGAAGCAGCCTCTTGGCTTTGTTTCAATTAGTGGCGGAGTGGCTACTTTCCCGCTGGATGGCAACACAATAGAATCTACTGTAAAGGCGGCGGATGCCGCCTTATATAAATCAAAGGAAGGGGGCAGAAACAGAATCACTAAATATGAGCGATTTGATTTATCATAGGTGATCAGACAACAACTAAATGAATTTCACACTTAAGCAAAAAATATTCCTTGGATATATAGTAATGATCTTGTTTACCCTTATTGTAGGAGCTTATGCCATCTGGAGCCTGCGGGAATTAAACGAGATTACAACATCAGTAATATTTGATGATGTGGCAGCCGGAGAAAAATTAACTAAAATGAACGACAGCATTTTAGCTCAGGATCTTTATGAAAAACGTTATCTGGCGCTCCAGCAGGCTGAGGCAGAAAGTTTATTCTGGAGCAGAAGCAGGGAGTTTAAATCACTGGCTTCAGATATCCTGAGGACAGCACCTTACCTCAAGGCCATTTTAGAAAATATCAATGCGTATCACGATAATTATGATACATTGTTTACAAAAGAATCTTCCCTTATCAAGTCAGGAAAAAGCAAGGAGGCAGGGGATATATCTTCTCAGGAACTCAAGTTAAATTTTAATAAAATACTGTTGTCTCTAAAAGATATGGATCTCAAGATCAAGAACCAGCAGAGTGATCATATAAATAAATCCAATTCACTGGGTGAAAGAGCCCTGATGATAACAATAATACTCAGCATAGTTTCTCTTGTTTTTGGTATCCTTTTTGCGTCTTTGATCACTAACCACCTAAATATTTCTATTGTTAAATTAAAAGAGGCCACTGATTCAATCCGAAGCGGCGACTTTGACAACCTCCCTGAAATAAAGGGAGTTGATGAACTAGCAGACCTCGCCGTATCCTTTAAGGAGATGTCCGCAAGGCTCAAAGAACTTGAGGCGATGAACCTCGACGCCAATCCTCTTACAAAACTTCCTGGCAACCTCGCAATCGAAAAGGAACTTCTTACAAGGCTGAACGAAACACAGAAATTCTCTTTCTGCCTGATAGATCTTGATAATTTCAAGGCCTTCAGCGACAGGTACGGTTATGCAAAGGGCAGTGAAGTCCTTAAGTGGCTTGGGGATTTATTGTTTAAAATAAAGATGGACTTTGGAACTCCTGACGACTTCCTCGGACACATAGGGGGAGACGATTATGTCATAATCTGTTCCCCTGAAAGGGTGCAAAAGATATGCAGTAAAACTATCGAAGAATTCGACAAGGGGATTGGCGAACATTATGATCCTGAGGATCTGAAAAAAGGTTTTATTATCTCTGTGGACAGGAATGACAAACCCGCGATGTTCGGGATAATGACGGTGTCGATAGCGGTTGTCAATACAGACCGCACATTGATAAGGGAGCCTATAGAGGTTGCGCAGAAAGTGGCTGAACTTAAACAGTATGCCAAGACTTTTGCAAAAAGCATATATATAATGGACCGCAGAAGGACAAGGTAGCTTATTTATAATAATGCTAACCCAGATAATTCATAAACTATTATAATAACGAAAGGACATAGTATCCTTTCACCATTCAGAGAAATCTATGAGTTAAGTGGGCTAATATTCCAGGACCGCCTTTTCTATGTCTCCGACTATCACAAGAATATAATTCCTTGTGTCTAAATATTTTTTAGCTATCCGCAGTATGTCATTCTTAGAAACTGCTTCAATGAACTTTTTGTAATCATCGGCATAATCAAGCCCGAGGTCATAGAATTCCACTGCGATTAAAAAAGCCGCTATCTTCCTGTTAGAATCGATGCGCAAGGGAAAACTGCCTGTTAAGTACAATTTGGCGTTATCGAGCTCCTTATCGCTTACCGTCTCAGTCCTGATCCTGTCCATTTCTTTCAGGATTTCATTTATCGCCTGATTTGCAGAATTATTTTTTGTCTGAAGCCCAACCTGAAAGCTTCCGGAATATTTGCTGGCGGAAAAAGAACTGTGGACATCATAGGAAAGACCCTTGTTATCACGGATATTATCCATCAGACGTGATGCGAAACCTCCTCCACCCAGGATGTAGTTCATTACTGAAACTGCATAGTAATCAGGATCGTCTCTTTTTATGCCGAGATGACCAAGAATAATATTTGCCTGTGTAATATTCTTGTTTATCTTGATAACCTCTGCCCTGCCGCCTGATTTCGGGAACGGCATGTCAGGAAAATTTATTTCTTTTTTCTTCCAGTTTTTGAAATATTTATCGATTGAAGATTTAAGCTGTTCCTTATCTATATCGCCTACAACAGCCATAATTGTATTGTTGGGTGAATAATATGAGCTATGAAAATCTACGATATCCTGGCGGGAGATATTATCGAGGGTCTCAAGAGTGCCTTCTACAGGACGTCCGTAGGGGTGTACACCGAATACAGCTTTAGAAAAAGCCTTTGACGCAACTATACCTGGCTCTTCGTTCTGCTGTATTATCGCGCTCTTTATGACCTTTTTTCTCCGGTTTATCTCGTCTTGATTAAAAGAAGGATTAAGGATGATGTCTGAAAGAAGGTCAAACCCAAGTTCCAGATTTTTTTTAAGAACAGTGAGAGATACTGTTATATAATCAGAACCGCCTGAAGTACTCAATGAACCGCCAACAAATTCTATCTCGTCGCTGATTTTTTTTGAGGTGCGTCTTGAAGTGCCTTCATTCAGAAGGTCAGCAGCAAGATTTGCGAGTCCGGCTTTTTCATGTGGTTCAACAACGCTGCCGGCTTTTATTGCCATTACAACTGTTACGATAGGGAGTGCCTTTTTTTCTGAATGCAGAAGAGTGATACCGCTTGGGAATATTTCCCTCTCAGCCAGCTGTTCTGCATACGCCGTTGTATTAAAGGGGCGGTTTAAAAGGATCGAAAGGAAAATCAAAAGAAGAATAAGAGGTTTTTTCATTGTTTCTTGCCGTCTGTAACAGGGATTAAAATGCCGGTTGTTCTTCTGTCAGGAATAAGATATCTCTCAGCTACACGTCTTACATCCTCTGGAGAGACTTTTCTTATGCCGTCAAGATATTTTTCCAGAAGCCTCCATCCGCCGATCATCTCAAATGTGCCTATTGTTCTGGCCTGCATATAGATCGAATCCTGCTCCATTATAAATGATGCCTCAATCTGGTTTTTGGCCTTCTGGACTTCCTGCTCCGAAGGCGGTTCTTTTTTAATTTTTTCTATTTCATTTATAAGGGCATTTTCAACTTCTTCTGATGTTTTACCATGAGAGGCTGTGGCTCCGGCGAAAAACAGAAACGGGTCAATATGAAACCCGTCGTAGGAGGCCCATGCAGAAACTGCCAGCTGTTTTTCATATACAAGTATATTATGTAATCTTGAACTCTTACCTTCTGAAAGAATATTGCCGAGCACCTCCAGTGCGAAGCCGTCTTCGTGATTTATATCCGGCACCTTATAAGCAGACAGGATATAAGGCAGTTCAGCCTCTTTTTTTACGTATATCCTTTTTTCCCCTCTCTGCTCGTCTTCCCCGGGATCTGTATTTTTTATTGGAGGGCCTGACGGTAAACTACCGAATGCCGTCTTTATCCTGGATAATATTTCTTCTGATTTGACATCTCCCACAACTATAACAACAGCATTGTTAGGTGCATAATAAGTTTTGTAATGGCTGATGAGATCCTCGGGATTCAGGGTCTTCAGGTCCGACATCCAGCCAATGACAGGCCATCTGTAAGGATGATTCTTAAAGGCAGCTGCCATAACTTCTTCAAAAACAATATTCTGAGGGTCGTCTTCATAACGAAGCCTCCGCTCCTCCATTACAACATCACGTTCTGACAGGACAGCCTGTGGTGTCAGAATCAGGTTTTGCATCCTGTCTGCCTCAAGCTCTATAGGCAGTTCGATGCGGTCGGATGCAAGGAGTTCAAAATATCCGGTATATTCGCGCGATGTAAACGCATTGTCTGTTCCGCCTGCTCTCTGGATGGTCTGTGAAAACGTTTTTGGTCCATATTTGGAAGTCCCTTTAAACATCATATGTTCAAGCAGATGGCTTAACCCTGTTTTGCCGATACCTTCATTCCTTGAGCCGACTCTGTACCATATCTGAAAAGTAGCTGTGGGTGCCTTATGATCTTCAACAATCAGGATCTTCAATCCGTTATCCAGCTTATACTCATTGACATTGAGAGGATAAGCATTTAAAGATGTAAAGATTAAAAACATAAACAATAATACGATGATCTTCATATGACTATTTTAGCTTTTTCCCTATCTCCTTCCAATCTTTTACCTTTTCAGCGTAATCAGATTCATCGAAGGTGAATGCAACCGGTTTGTAATCAATTGCCGATTCTATTACAGGGAGACTTCCTATGATAGCTTTTATCTTGATACCTTTTTTATTCAGGTCATTAAATACTGAGCCCATTTCCCAGGGAAGGACAACAGATTCAGGGAATCTGTTTTTTCTGAGCCATTCCCTGATCGACTTTATCCCTATAACGCCTGTGTGCAGATAAACTACAGGATATTTTTTTATTATCGATTTAATAATATCCCTGCTTCTTTCGATCGGTTCCTTTGAAAAAGGGCTTGAAAGCAGGCTTCCCTCAACGTCGATGAATACTATTTTGCTGTCTTTTTTTAAAGACATAATTATCCCTCTGTCACTATCCTTTCCATATTTTGCAACTATTATATTCAGACCCGAAGTATGAGGTATAAATGATTTATAAGCGAATCCGTCTCCGCCAGACAGTGCATTGCCGATCGGCTTTTTACCAAGAAAAAAATTGACCATCTGGCCTCCCTTCGAAAAATATCTGCCCTTTGTCTCGGCCTTGATCGATATCTCTTCTCCCTTCAAGGCAATACCATCATGGACAAATATCTCCGCAGAGGTGAGCACTGGGGACCCAATAAATAAAATGAAAAAGAAAAAAAGATTAAAATTGAAAATTTTCTTCATAGTTTAATTTTACTTTTTTGAGGCATTGCTTGTCCATTTAGCCCTTATTATTCATAGAGAACTCTGTTCCAATAGTTGTCATTCCTGCTTGTCGGGAATTCTTCAGAAAGCAAAGAAAGATTCTGGACAAGCCAGAATGACATAATAAAACATCTTAAATGATTTTGAGATCTTTGTGGACTTATAACATAAATTTTCCCGTATGTGGACAGGACATAGTATTTAAGCGGTTTTATTTGGCCGATATTCAGACAGTATGTATATTGATAAATAAAGAGGAAAAATTTCCCGAAAGCTTTCGGGATCGAAGAACCGAGCCTGCCTGCCGGCAGGCAGGAATGAGCGAAAATACTATGTCCTGTCCACATTAACGTTTCATTAAAAGCTTTCTTACATCGCCTGTGCGGAGGGTTATATTGCTGGAATCGAGATATTCCAGGAATGGGAGGGCATATTTTCTTGATGTATTGAGTATGTCCCGGAATTCTGCAACTGTCATTTCATTTTTTTTGGAAAAAAAGGCTTTAAGTGAAGACAGCATATCGTTATATGAAGATGCAGACAGATAAAGTGAGTCGTTGATCCTGATTGCATCGCCCTGTTTTGATAATATGTTTAAAATATCTGAAATCTGCTTTGGCTCTATCTTTAGTGATGCAGCCAGTTCGCTTTTGGTCGGAGGTTGGAACCCGCTTTTTTCGAGCAATTGAAGCATCTTTGTCTTATATTCTTCCTCATTGCTTGAGAGGGCGATTCTGAAGTCAGAAAGTCTTATAATGTTCTTGTCTAAAGTAATATTCTGAAGACCTGAGAGTATAAAATTAAATAATCTGGGGTCGATCTTTAGATTGTTTCTGACTTCTTCTTTGGGCATGCCGGATTTAAGAGGGTTCTTTTTGTGGAATATGCCGAGCAGCTCAAATATTTTTTGTTGAAGCAGCTCAAATGATTTCTTGTGAATGAGTATTTCTTCATGCTGTATTATTTCCCCGGCCTGTTTCAGTTTGCTGATCGAATCCGAGATTGTTTTAAGTTCAGCGTTAATCCAGCCATTTATAGAGTTGATAGCGATGCCATTGATACCGGCCTTTTCAACCTTCAGAGAAACTTTTTGATTGAGGCTGCCGGCATGAAGTATTTTGAGGTCGTCAATGCCGTCTTTTTTTCTTCTTTTAAAAGGAAAAGGATCAAGGATTTCGCCGCCTCCCAGGGTCTCCAGAGGAGAGAACCTCCTTAAAATATATCTGTCACCTGATATCGCTATAACAGGGTCCTGGAGCCTTAACTGGCAAAAACAGGTTTCTCCGGCTTTTAGCTCTTCAACCTCATAAAGTATCACCCTCGCAATTGTTTCAGAAGTCCCGGTATAAAAATGGACAAGGCTCTTGTTCTTTAATAATGGGGTGTTATTTAACAGTTCAAAGAATACGTCGATGGTCTTAGTCGGATGGAAACCTGAAGGAGAAACTGCAACGTCTCCCCTCTTCAGATCCTCTTTTTCTACCGCCTGCAGATTTATTGCAACCCTCTGTCCTGCGTAGGCAGTCTGAATTGTCCTGCCGTGGCTGTGCAGGCCTCTGACCTTTGTAGTGATATTGCAAGGCAGTATTTCAAGAGGGTCTTCGATCGAAATACTGCCTGAAATGGCAGTGCCTGTAATTATTGTCCCAAACCCTTTCAGGATGAAGACCCTGTCGATCGGAAGTCTGAATAATCCTCCTGATTTTTTGGGTGAAATCTTCAGGGCAATATCTCTTATCTCTTTTTTCAGGAGTTCAAGATTCTCGCTTGTTTTTGAAGATACAGTGATTATAGGGGAGTCATCAAGAAATGTGCCTTTCACAAAACTTTTAATTTCATCTTTCACCAGATCCAGCCACTCTTTTTCGACGAGGTCGGATTTTGTTATTGCTATTAACCCGGACTTGATCTTCAGGAGGTTGCATATGGCAAGGTGTTCACGGCTCTGTGGCATGATCCCTTCATCAGCTGCAATAACCAGCAAGACCATATCAATTCCTCCTGCACCTGCAAGCATATTGCTGATTAATTTCTCATGTCCTGGCACATCTACTATTCCAACGGTAAGATCGCTCTCAGTATATCTGAGGTCTGCGAAACCTATGTCGATGGTGATCCCGCGCTCTTTTTCTTCTTTAAGCCTGTCAGGGTCAATGCCTGTCAGAGCCTTTACAAGAGAGCTCTTCCCATGGTCTATGTGCCCTGCTGTTCCAAGGATAATATGTCGCATTGTTTAACCTCTGATTTAATATTAGACAATTATTATGTTTACTGTAAAGTTTTGATAAATTTTGAATTGACAAAATTCTTTTGTTGTATATAATGATAACATCGCTTAATTTTTAGGGGACAAGTTTCAATTTTTAGTGTAATTCGAAGACCTGGATATTTTGTTGAAATAAGAAAGAATTATATAAATAACATTTATGGTATATTATATATATGGATCACTATAAATATTAAAACCCAAGATGGAGGTGCGATTAAGGTGAAGAAGAAAACGAACTGCTGGGAATTCAAAAAATGCGGAAGGGAACCTGGAGGTGCTCATGTTCACGACCTCGGGATATGTCCTGCGACTGTAGAAAAGAAACTTGATGGAGCACATGGCGGGACAAATGCAGGCCGGAGCTGTTGGATCCTTGCAGGCACATTATGCAAAGGGGAGGTTCAGGGGACATTTGCACAGAAGTACAAGAATTGCGAGATCTGTGATTTTTACAAGAAAGTAAAAGAAGAAGAATTTCCCAAGTTTATGCTTTCAGCAATACTGTTGAAAAAATTAAACGGCAAATAATTAACCCCCTAAATGCAATTATTGCAGGGACACGCTCTAAAAAACTTTATAATGTCGCAATTTGGATGCTTATGAAATCGAACGTTTTTCATAAAAATATGATGTCCTTTTGAGTGGCAGACGTTTTGCAAAGGTGGCGCAGATAAAGATTTTTTTCCACATATCCCTGCAAATTTTTATTTTGAGCTGCATTTTTTAGGTTAATAATAAATCATACTTACTGCTGAAATAGTGAAATAGATACGGCTTTTACAAGTGGTGGAATATCTTCTTTACGGACAGTTCTTGCATCGAGCAGTAGAGAATGACCTTTAATCCTTGATATAACGGGGGGTGAGCTCCTCCTGAGTCTTGCCTCTAAGTCATTTACAGAAATTCCCTCTGGTTTTAATGAAACAGCAAATGTCGGGAATTCCGCCTCAGGTAGTGAACCCCCACCGGCTTTTGATGTATCTTTTATAACCTCGATATTTGTGTTTTTAACGGTCTTTTGCAGTAAAGTGGCTATTCGTCTGGCGCGGGACCTTATCTCACCGGGTGTCTGAAACAGCATATTCAAAACAGGGATCTCTTTTTTCGCCTTTTCCCTATCCAGGTATTCCATAAAAATCGCCTCGAAAGCAGCTATGGTAAGTTTGTCTATCCTCAATGCCCTTGCCATGGGATTTTTCTGTATTTTTTCTATATACTTTTGTTTGCCGACAATAATGCCGCCCTGAGGACCTCCGAGAAGTTTGTCTCCGCTGAAGGATATAATACCAACTCCTGTTTTAATGATCTCCTGAACAGACGGCTCAGAGTAAATTCCATAAGGTTTAAGGTCAAGAAGACACCCGCTTCCAAGGTCAAACATTACAGGTATGCGATGCTTTTTCCCGAGGGATACAAGATCCTCGATCTTTACATCATCAGTAAAACCTATTATCTTGTAATTTGACTGGTGAACTTTTAGAATCAATCCTGTGTTTTTGTTGATTGCATTTTTATAATCAAAAAGGTGCGTCTTATTTGTAGTGCCGACTTCTTTTAAAATGGCATTGCTTGCCGCCATTACATCAGGCACCCTGAATGAACCTCCTATCTCAACAAGCTCGCTTCTTGAGACAATAACCTCTTTTCCTTCAGCAATAGTCTTGAGACACAAAAGCACGGCTGCCGCATTGTTGTTTACTATGAATGCGTCCTCAGCACCGGTAATCTGTTTTAGGAGCCTTTTTGTATGGATATGCCTTTTGCCCCTTTTCCCGGTCTCGAGATCATATTCCAGATTAGAATACCCCCTGCCAATTGCCAGTATGTTCTTAAGGATTTTTTCCGGGAGCGTAGCTCTCCCAAGGTTTGTATGTATGACTATACCTGTTGCATTGATGACCGGCACCAGGCTGTAGGATGAAAGTTTAAGAATTTTATCCTTAATCTCTCTGTTTAATGTTTCGATTGTAATGTCAGGTATTAAACCGTCAAGTATGGATTTTCTTTTTGCAGAAAGGACATCTCTTATTGACTGGAGCACTATTGTCCTTGGGTAATTGGAAAGCCATTCATTTCCCTGAGAGCTCTTAAGAAGTTCATCGACAGAGGGAAGGATTGACAGCTGGTTCTGTTTTTCGCTTCTGTTTAACTTCAAGAAAGTCCCATCTTCTTCAAGGTCTGATCTGCACTGCCTGCAGCGCCCGGGGCCTCTTCAGGAAGATAGAGCATTACACCGCCCTTTACGGGCCTTATAACGATTTTCCCTTCCTTTGCTAATTTGTTTGTGACCTCAACAGGATTCTCACCGCTGAAGTATTTTTTGAACGCTTCATTGAACCCTGAATAGACTGTATGGATGCCCTTGTAACCCTCTTTTCTCAAACTCAGAACAGCCTTTCTAACAAATTCTTCATGGGAGAGTTTTTCTTCCATTTTATCCTCCTTTAAATATTTTATCTATCATATCAGAGATCAAACGTCATTGATATCTGATAATGAATTCAAAGGATCTTTTATCCCGGCTTCGTCAAAACCCTTCTGCCGGAATAGACAGCTATCGCATCTGCCACAGGGTACAAAATCAGTGAAGAGTGAAGAGTGAGGTGTGAGGCGTTTTGCCCCTTGCCCCTTGCCCCTTACCCCTAACCCCCTTATTGGTTGCGGGTCGTAACAGCTCCATGTAAGGGAATAATCAAGTCCAAGTTCGGTCCCCTTTTTGATTATTTCAGATTTCCTCATTGATAAAAGAGGCGCTCTTATAGAAAATCTGAGTTTTCCTTCAACAGATACCTTTGTGGCCAGGTTTGCCATTGCCTCAAAAGCACTCAGATACTCAGGCCTGCAGTCGGGATAACCGCTATAATCAACTGAATTGGCCCCAATAAATATATTTTCCGCCTCGAGTACCTCTGCCCATGCAAGCGCAAAGGACAGAAATATGGTATTGCGTGCAGGAACGTAAGTGACTGGAATGAGTTTGGAGTTTTTTGCTAAACGCTGAACGCTGAACGCTTCACGGTTTTTGGGTACTTCCATTTCAGATGTAAGTGCTGAACCACCTATATCCCTGAGGTTAAAACTTATAATCAGATGCTTTTTGACATCAAAGACTCCGGATACGGCCTTGGCCGATTTGAGTTCCCTGATATGTCTCTGGTGATAATCAAAACTCATCGTATAAAGTTCAAATCCTTCTGCATTTGCCATGGCCAGGGTAGTAGAAGAATCTATTCCACCGCTCAGCAGTACAACAGCTTTACTACTGCAAGGGGCATTCATTTTCAGAAAATATCGTCCCCTGTGCCTTCTCTGCCGTCAGCTCCCGCACTTGAGAGGAAAAATGAATTTTCCGAGACCCTGTAAATATATTTTCTTCCCCATGGATCTGCAGAATCTGAGAGGACTTCAAGGGTCTGAGGATATGCGGCATGTTCAAGTCTGTAAGTCTCTATACTGAATCTGAGGTCTTCGACCTGTTGAGAGGCCTTAAACTCTTTTAAGACGTTCCCCTGTGTAAATATTAAAATAGAAAAAGAAATGATCAATGAAAAAATAACTGCAGCAAGCGGCAGATAGTTTAAAAAAGCTATCTGTTTCTTAACCTCTGCCGAGGCTTCCATCGGAGCAACAGGGGCTGCTTCAATCGTCTGGATGGCGCCCTTTTCAAGCAGTGAAACGAGTGTCTTGGAGACTTCAAAATTATCTTTAGAGCTGATGTCAATGATTGTGCTTACATCGTTTTCACCGTCAACATGGTTGAATATCTCTTTTTCGTCCTCTGTTAAATTGGAAGGAGATTCGACTTTTTTCATGAAGACGGTATCGAGTGTAAGTTTGCCTTTTATCAACGACCATTCATCAACGATCCTCAGCCCTTCCATGAGAAGATGCTGGGTATCAAGGGAGAATGAAAATTCCTTGTCCTGCGGAACTCCTTGAGTCGAGAATTCATATGTTCCCTGTTTCCATCCAAAAATCTGTATTACGGTTTCGGTAATCTGACTTTTTAATATATCCTTTATTGCTTCTTTCTGTACGAGTTCCCTACTGACAAGAATATTCCCTAATTTGTTCCCGGTCCTCCGGTGTTCTTCAAGCGCAGCTTTGAGGTCGGGTTCCTTGATAAATCCTTTTTTAAGAAGTATTTTGCCGAGACGGTTATCTTCCATCCTTCTCTTTGATTCCGCACTGGCGACATTTCCTTCAATAAAAAGCAATCTGACCCTGTCCATTTTTCCTTCGAGAGTCAAAACCCCGGTCTTCCGCTGGAAATAGATTAGCTGAAGAATATCAGGAAGACCGAAATCACTTAAAGATCCTTCTAAAGCCATCCCTTTGCTATCCTCTGTCTGGTAATCATGTTAGAGACAATATACAACAAAACTGCAATAAAAACCGCAGTCCACTTGAAAAAACCATGAGATAATAATGAACTGTCTGTTATAAATATTGAGTTTGTAAGGGGTATAAGCAGAAAGAAGAGAAACGGCCACATAAAAATAAACCCATAAAGTATCTTCCCCGCATATACCTGTGACGCCCCCGGAAGTATAAAGGAAAGTATTTTCATGGTATCCCTGCGTTTTTTCTGATGCGCATAAATCGAAAGAAGTGTGGCAACCCTTTCCCGTGAATCCTGTTCGTCAAGTTTAACAAGAGACCTGTAGCACTGAGGACACATCTGTCCCCACATCAGGCGCTTCTCGCATTTTGTGCAGAGGATCGTGCTGCATCTTCTGCACCTGTAGGCCTTACTTTTTAAACGTTTATTCAAAAGATAAACGGCCGCTATCAATGCTAAGGACATGACAGAGATCAAAGATACTGGAATTATTGTCATGCCGAAAGACGATACCCTCTCGGATTTAGCCGTCACATAATCCCATAATTCATCAAAAGTAAGCGTCTCGTCAACAACAAGCCTGTTGGGATTTCTGCCATAAATTGTTCTGTACGACGAAACAGCTGTCCTGTCGGCTGCAACTGCTGATACGAAATATTCGTCACCCTTCTTAAAATCGAGAAGTTCTCTCGAAATCTGGGATAGGTTGTAGTATGCAGAAGCAAGAGGCTTTATGTTTATGGCCATCGAATAGTACTTGACGGCCTCTTCCAGATTGAATTTCTTTTCCTCTTCCAGATTGTATAATCCAACATAGCAGTTTCCCAAATTTACATAAACCTTTGGGTCGGGTCTTGTATCAATAAGTCTGTTATAAATTGCTATAGCCTCTTCGTAAGACCCGGCGCGTTTGAGGGCAAGCGCATAAGAGAAAAGAGCAGTATAGTCATTATTGTTTTTCAGCGCTGAAATAGCATAGTTATTGCCTTTAGATTCATTTACCTGTACGATCGATTTTATCTTCCCGGAAGAAGGCGCATTGATAAAAAGTGAAGATGTTTTCAAAATTAACGGGGAGAACAGGAGGAAAACAAGAAAAAGATATACCACAATCCTGTCGATTTTTCTCATATAAATACTGAGAAGAATCAATATCCCGGCAAGGAAAAATAAAGGACTGATTATTGAGAGGAGCACCAGACCGGGCAGGAAAAGGACATTGGAATTATCTTCTTTTATATCATGGGAGATAAGTGAGATGTCACCGGGGAGTCTTGTTATAAGGATCAATATTATGGTAAGTAAAAATGAGAAAACCAGACTGAAAAAAAGAACTCCGGCCAATGTAAACGACCACCAGAAATTTCTGAAGTATGCATTAATACCCTCAATTATATAGTCTATTACATCGAGGATAGCTCCGGAGGAAAGAGAGAAGCTCGCTTTTGACATTTCGAAGTAGACAGCGGGGAGGTCAGGAGAAGAAGTAATGGCCTTTTGCAGGATTTTAGAGGCTTCTGCCCTGTTTTCATGAGCCTGTTTTATCAACACAAATGAATACTCATCATAATTTCTGATACCGCTGTTTAGCTGATTTTCATAAAATTCTTCCCCGGCAGAGACACCCGGCGAAAACAGGAGATATAGCGTTATAATTGTCAGTAACTTTCTCATGCCTTCATGCCCACCTTCCGTTCGGTCCCTTTAATAAGCCGTGAGATGTTATCCATATGCCTTACAAACAATATTGAAGTCATAAGAAAAGCTACAGGAAGTTTAGCCTTCGTGTCAAATAAAATTATACTCAGCGGCAAAATTCCAAAAGAGACAAGTGCTCCGAGAGAAGAGTATTTTGTAACTAAAACCGTCATTAGCCATATTATAATAGTAAAGAGGGCTGTTTGTGGAGAGTAAATGCAGAGCACCCCTATGCTGGTAGCCACCCCCTTGCCTCCCTTGAATTTAAGAAATATTGAAAGGTTATGACCGAGTATGGAGCTTAATCCGATAATCCCCTCGAATAATGTTCCAGCTTCAAAAAATCTGCCTGCCAACACAGCTATTGCCCCTTTCAGAATATCACCTGCAAGCGTAAATACAGCAGGCCATTTACCTGCAGAGCGAAGAACATTTGTCGCCCCTATGTTACCGCTGCCTGTTTTTTTCAGATCTATCCCCCGGCTTTTCGCTATTATCTGGCCTGTTGGGATTGAGCCGAGGATAAAGGCAAAGACAGATAATAGTATAATTTTCAAATATTTCTCCAGAATGAAATAGTATACTTTACACCCGATATTACCGACAATACCAAGGCTGTCCATATAAAAATGATGCCGATATCGTAGAGATCTACAGGAAGACTATCAATAATACTGCCTGTTAGAATGAGGCATAAGATGGCTGTTATCTGTGCGCCGGTCTTTAGTTTTCCGCCCATTTCAGCAGGTATTACTATATCTTTGGAAAGGGCAACAACCCTTAGTGCTGTGACGAGAAATTCCCTGACAATCAGTATTATAACTATCCAGGCAGAGAGCCTTTCGACATCGACAAGCACGATAAGCGCCGATATTATCAGAAATTTGTCAGCAAGAGGGTCAAGAATGATGCCGAATTTTGTTACCTGCCCCGACCGTCTTGCAAGATATCCGTCGAGGAAGTCTGTAATAGAAGCAATTCCAAAGACTATGGCCCCAAGAATTGGATGCTGGTAAACGGAAAAGACAAAAACAGGGATGAGGACGATCCTGCTTAATGTAAGGATAGTCGGCAGGTTAAGTTTTAAAGTAGTCATCAAACATCCTTTGCCATATCCCTTTTGACTTTAAAATAATATCAGTAACTTCCCTGACGGCCCCTCTGCCCCCCCTGTTCTTTGTTATTATCAAGGCGTATTCTTTTGTTTCCGCGCTTGCATCAGCAACAGCAACCGGAAAACCAATCTTAGACATTATCGGGGCATCTACAATGTCGTCACCTATATAGGCAATCTCTTTTTCGGATACCGAAAATTTTTCAATGAGCTCTTTGAAAGCGGCTGTTTTGTTAAAACATTTCTGATAGACCTCGGTGATACCGAGCTCATGAGCCCTTCTTTCGACGACCTTTGAATGCCGGCCCGTTATTATCGCAACCTGAATGCCGGCATGAATGAGCATTTTTATGCCGTGGCCGTCACGGACATGGAATGATTTATATTCATTGCCTTCATTGTCGAGTATTATGCTGCCGTCAGTCAGTACCCCGTCAACATCCAGGATAAGGAGTTTTATGTTTTTGGCTATTTCTGTAAGCTGCTTTTTTGTAGCTTTCATATAGGTTTCTATTTTACTCCTTAGTAATTTTCATTTCCAGAAGACCGTCATCTTTCAGAAAATTCTATTGTTTCATTCTCGATGTTCGAATATACGCTGTCTATTTTCTTTTGAATGTCCATTGTCTTCTTTAATGCAGTAACAATACTGCAGTAATGTTTCGTTTCTTCAACAGATAAAGGCCGCCCTTTTCTGTCTTTCAGCCATTTGTCGCAGACCTGATAACCGCCGATGTGGTATTCCCAAACCTCTGAAGAGATACCTTCGAAATACTGAGTTTGGTTGATATAGACATCTAATTTGTCATTCTGAGCGCAGCGAAGAATCTCGTCTTTAGAGATTGCTTCGGCTTTGCCTCGCAATGACAACCACACCTTTTCAACCTTGTCATTCCCCTTACCCTGAAATCTTGCAATAGGAGTATCAAGCTCTGAAGATTTCAGAAGATGCAAATCAACAAGCCTTTCGCCGTAATCTGACATTTTTCTGAAAAGCTTATAATCCTTTGTGAAGGGGACTCTTGGAAAATCTATCTTTAAAAATTCGGCGTATTTTGTCCTGTAAATACTCGAGTAAAGCACAGCATAAATGTAATAGAAGATTTCTTCAGGGGAAGGTACTTTTTTGAATTCTTTTGTCAATTTCTCAATCAAGTCAGGAGATAAATTCGGCTTCTTTACGCCATATTCTGCCTGTTCCTCAAAAAGCATCATGACACTGCTTAGAGATCGTTTCTTGGTTTTGTCCTTTCCCTGATATAGATATAGAGGGAATACAGATGCTCCGCCGCGATAGAAAAGATTAAGATCAACAATCTGCTCCGAGACGTAAACTATATTCCATGGCTTTTCTACCCCCACAACTTGACCTGCTCTGCCAACACATAACCCTAAATTTTCTTGTATCATATGTTGCATTACTTCTTTTCGAGAACGTTCAATAACAGCATCGTGATAGAAAATCCATTGAACATCAAAGGGGCGATAAAGAGTTTTTGTTATTGCTTGATCCCAATTATCATCTTTAATAATTGTTTCTCTCGCGTCTTTTAACTTCCAGTTAGAATTTTCTTTCAAGTTATAAGTCTGCCTGATAATTTCATCTGGCATTTTTTTGTCCCTAAATTGAAGAAATCTTCTCTTTAAAACATTGTTATCAAAATCAATTACAAAACTGTCTCTTGCTGTAAAAAGCCCGACCCCGTTTACAGGGAAGATATCATTGATTTTAGGATACGACTGATACCGCAATAGAAGTCCTTCATCTCTTGGAATTAAAAAATAGAACTCTGATTTAGGGTGAATAGATATCCATTTTGTTGTTTTAACATCATGTTTGTTGAGCCAATTGTATTTGTCTTCTCTTGGGCCCCAGAGCTCAGAATGAGAAATCTTGCACCTCTCTTTTGTTGTCATGTCCCGAATTTGCTTCGGGGCATCCTTCTTTAAGAAAGATTCCTGCCGAGCGGGAATGACGGAAGCGCCGTCTTTTTTCTTCACAAACAGAGCAATAGCAACGCCTTGCTGAATATCAAAGACGTTCTCATCCTTAGAGCCATCAGGACACTTTTCTTTTTTAAGACTGTTGCCGTGAAGGTCGAGCAGATAAATCTCGTCAAAACTCTGCATCAAAGACTGGCGCATGCCCCTGAAAGTCGGATTGTCAAGATAACTGTGGTTTGTTATAAAGCCCAAAACACCTTCGCCTGCCTGATCGATTTTCCACTGTGCAAAACGGATAAACTTCACATAATCATCCTGAAGCCACTTTGGGTTCTTCTCTCCCAGCGGTTTTCCGTCAACCTGAAAATAAGCCTTGATTTCTTTTGATATCCAGTCGCCAATATTGGACGAATGACCTGAATACGGCGGATTGCCGAGGATGACGAGAATAGGCTGATCTTTTTTGACCTTTCCAGCCAGATGCGATTCTTCTGAAAGTGAAATCATTCCCGGAAGTTCGGTCTGAGCAAGTTCTTCCATTTCAAGGGTGTTGGTTAAGTAAAGTTTGAACCTGTCGTCTGCCTGAAGTTTATAGCCAAGCTCCTCCAGAAGAAACGACATCTTTAAATGGCCGATTGCGTAAGGGGCCATCATAAGTTCAAAGGCATAGAAGTTTTGAAGTATATGCTCCTTGATAAAGCCCGACTTTTTTCCCTTACCGTATTTAGAAATAAATTCATCTGATGCAAGTTTGGCTGCCTCAGCTAAAAAGGTCAGCGTTCCAGCTGCAGGGTCTAATACAGTTACTGACTGGCTTGCAAAACCATCTTTTTTATCGAAATGTTCTTTCAAGATATGGTGCAAAGAGCGGACAATATAGGAGACAACCGGCTCCGGCGTGTAATAAACGCCTCTTTTTTCGCGCATCTTCGGGTCATATTCAGCAAGGAAGGTTTCATAGAAATGGACTATGGGGTCTTTGCCTTTGTGCTTATTAAAGTACTCGTCGAGCAGTTTATAAACATCAGTAGTAGCAAGAACTTCAGAGATATCGTCAATAATCCATTCCATTTGTTTAGGCAGATCGCCAAGAGAAATGAATTGGAATACATCCCTTAAAATTCCGATTGTCTTTGGAATCCTGTCATAAGCAAGCTTTCTGTTAAAACCATTTTCGGTTCTTGTTCTTGCAGCAAACAGCCCATAAGTGATGGTCTGCGAATAAAGGTCTGCGAAGTCTTCTTTTGTAAGCCCGCTTATAAGATGCTCTTTAAAAACTTTATAGAAACCGAGAATGTTGCCTTTGCCTTTTTTCTCTTCTTCTTCCAGTTCCTGAGAGATTACTTCATCTTTTAAAAAGCGTGTTCTCTTTGCCAGCTCGACAGCAAGGCTCTTGGCATCATAAACTTTGGGCAGAGAGAATGAGAAGTATTTCGAAAGAAGGTTTAAAAACTTTTCTTCATTTTCAACAAGAGGAACGGACTTGAGTTTGTGGATATGATAAGGTCTGCCGAGAAGAACCTTATCTATCAAAACTCCATTGCGGTAAAGCCTGAATTCAAAAAAATTGGTCAATAGTAAATTAGGGAAGATATTCAAATAGCGTTTTAACTGACCCGATGCCTCTATCTGGTCTAAATATTCTGTGGTTGGCGCTTTGGCTTCGATGTAACCAACAATCTGCTGCTTTCCATCCCAGATTCTGAAATCCGGGTTTCCTGCGTCGGTCTTTTTGGGAAGGGTGGTAACATGAATCTGTTTTTTGCCCACCGAAACAGCGTAGCTTCTCAAGAGTTCTTCGAGTGCGGAATAATAACTCTCCTCTCTTGCGTCGCCTCTTTTTGTAACATCAAATATCCGCTTAAAATATGTTTTCAGCATATATTTCTTTCATTGATCTCTGTTCCCTGTTTTCCAATAAATATATTTTCTGTGAACAGTACCAAGAATCCAAACCTTATTCTTTACAACTTCAATCTCGGTATCATCATACCGAAAGGTGATGATTCTGAACAAAACTCTTACCCTTAAAATTTAATGTGGCCATAATTTATTTATCTCAACGCAGGCTAAAGCCTGCGGCTACATCTATTTAGACTTTCTACACTATCCCCTGTTTCAGGATATCGTGAAGATGGATTATGCCGAGCGCCCTGCCGGTTTCATCAGGCACAACAAGAGAGGTTATAGAAAGTTTTTCCATTATGGACAATGCCTTTGCTGCGAGCTCTTCTTCTGAAATCGTCTTCGGGTTTTTTGTCATCACTTCGCCTGCAAGCATATCAAAAAAAGATTTCCCCCATTTTTCAATGCCGCGTCTTACATCGCCGTCAGTAATAATACCGAGCATTTTTTTATCTTTGTCTTCGACTACAGTAACTCCCAGTCTCTTTGAAGATATTTCAATAACCGCTTTTATCAAAGGAGTGTCTTTGGCTGTAACAGGCAGGGCATTACCTGTATGCATAAGGTCTTTGACCTTTATAAAAAGCTTTTTTCCAAGGCTGCCGCTTGGATGGAAAAATGCAAAGTCATCCTCCCTGAACCCCCTTTTCATTAAAAGGGCAACGGCTATTGCATCGCCCATTGCCAGTGTCGCTGTAGTTGAGGCGGTGGGGACTATCCCAAGCGGGCAGGCCTCTTCCTTTACAGATACATCGAGGGTTACATCAGCAGCCCTTGAAAGTGTCGAGTCAGGATTGCCCGACAAAGAGATCAGGCTGACATTAAATCTTTTCAGAAAAGGAATGAGCCCGATAAGTTCATCTGTTTCGCCGCTGTTTGATATGGCGATTATGACGTCATCGGATGTTACCATGCCGAGGTCTCCGTGGCTTGCCTCAGCAGGGTGCATGAAAAAGGCAGGGGTTCCTGTCGATGACAGGGTTGACGCTATTTTCTTGCCAACGAGACCTGACTTGCCCATTCCTGTGACAACAACCCTGCCTTTGCTCTCA
>JAKAKQ010000043.1 GCA_021813425.1 Nitrospirota bacterium | reverse complement strand
TTTTGATTGTGAAGAATATACTTGGTAGAATCTTGTCTTCGCAACTAAAACTTTGACCAAAAAAAGTATAGCCCTGGCCAGATCAGGCACCCCGATAATGCCAGCATTTTTTCGAATGCATTTAAGCTGCTGCTCCTGAGGATGAAATAAATACTGAGCGGTGATGTAAGAAAACATGCGGTAATATAAACCCACTTCGGCAGAACATGTTTTTTCCTTGTTTTCTGTTCAACGACCGAACAGAACGGACATTCGACTTCACCGTCCAGACGATGTCCGCAGCGGACGCATCTGACGACACCTAAAATTTCGTCAATTTTATCTGGATGACCCGGCATTTACAAATAGTATACAGGCATTAATTCATAAAGCTAAACCAAATTGCCCTCCACCCCCTTGAACAATAAAACCTTCTCCTTTGCAGCTATTTTTATCAAGTCAGCCGTGAAACCCTTCCTCGAAAACAGCGCAAAGTACTTTGATGTCCTGCTGTCGCCCCATTGCACTTTCTCTGCCTTTGCCCTCAGCTCTTCAAGGATGTTTATCCCGACGGGTTTTAAAGACCACTTGGCCTCTCCAAAGATAATCGAGTTCACATCCTCATTTATCCCGACGACATCGATCTCGGTATCCTTTGTCCACCACCTGCCGACCCTGTTGAACTTCTTGTCCTTCAAAAGCCCTCTCCTGACATTTGAGCGGCAGACCTCCTCGTAAGTTTGGGAAACAAAGATATCCAGATCGGGGATGATCTTTTTCCTGATTACGTAATCAGTGTCTCCCTCCTCAATAAAGCTTTTGTTCGGAAAGACATATTTGAACCAAAACCTGAAATAGTTATCGTTGAGTATATAGATGCCCTTCTTGCTCTTCTCATAAGACTTTTCGGTAACCGGCACCTCTCTTTTGACAATCCTGAGGTCGGTGAGCACAGAGAGATACTTGCCGACGATATTTTTTTCGAATCCAGTCTCGTTGATGATTTCGCTTGCCCGGGACTTGCCCATAGAAACCGCCCTGATTATCGAAAAATAGTTTCTCGGCTCCCGGAGTTCCTCCTTCAGGATGAACTCCGGCTCACTGAAAAGGTATGCATCACGGGCAAATATCTTTTTCCTGATATTCGACCAGAGGTCGGACGAAGGATCGAACTGGAGCAGATATGCAGGGGTCCCGCCAAGAACCGAATAGATAAACATAAAATCCTCATCAGACATCCTGGGAAAGAACTTTTTTGCATGCCAGAAACTGAGCGGTTCGATAAGAAGCTGGCCTGTCCGCCTGCCGAATAAAGGAGACTTATAGTCAAGGACATCTGTTTCCATCATACCGATGCTCGATCCAAGCAGGATTAGGAATATCCCTGAATCCTTAAGCCCTTCATCCCAGCCCTTCTGAAATATTGAAGGGACAGCCCTGTTCGCCTCTATGAGGTAGGGGAATTCATCTATTGCAAGGACGACCCTGTCCTTGTCTTTGATGTATGTGAAGAATTCGTACCAGTTGCCGAACCCCCGTGAAAGCAGGAAATCGTCTTTATAAAGAAGGCCGACCTTTTCGGACAGCATCCTGAGCTGTTCTTTTTCAGGCGCCTTGTCGGCAAGGAAATATATATGTGGAATGCTCTTGAAGAACTTCTTGACGAGTTCGGTCTTGCCGACACGCCGCTTGCCGTAGACAACGACGAATTGCGCCTTGCTATCTTTATAGGCTTCGCTCAGGGTCTCAAGCTCCTTCTCCCTGTTAATAAACATCCTCACCTCCTGAGGTTACTTGCGAGTATTATACTTTAAAGTAATATAAATTGCCAAGGCCGGAGAAAGATGAAAGCGGGAAGCGCAAAGAAGTGACTGAATGTCCCTGACACAAAACATAGACTGATTTCCACGATTTTTTCACGTTGAAAGGACCACAAGGCAAAAAGGGTCAGAAGAAATCTCCTACCCCCTTGATTTTTAATGGTGAGCCGTGCAGGATTCGAACCTGCGACCCGCTGATTAAGAGTCAGCTGCTCTACCAACTGAGCTAACGGCCCAATAAAAAGACAGTGAATAGTGAAAAGTGAACAGTAAATAGTAAAACAAAATCTATTGACTTAAATCAATCTTTTCACTGTTCACTAATGACTAATAACTAATCACTATGAATTTTGCGCGGCAAAATTCATTTGGCGCGCCTGAGAGGATTCGAACCTCCGACCCTCGGCTCCGGAGGCCGATGCTCTAATCCACTGAGCTACAGGCGCTCTGAACGACGGTTATTAGTGAATAGTGTTTAGTTATCAGTAAAACAAAAATATATCGATTAAATTTTAACTAATCATTAATAACTAAAAAACTTAAAACTCCAATTTTGCTATGCAAAATTGGTTGGGGTGGGCGAGGGGACTCGAACCCCCAACACCTAGAGCCACAGTCTAGTACTCTGACCATTGAGCTACGCCCACCATAAAAACCATAGTGGAAAGTGGATAGTGATTAGTTAATAGTATAGAATAAAATCAAAAATCAATAAACTAATTACTATATGACTGTTTGCTGTTTAAAACAGATATTAATAAAAAAATTCAAATAAATACTATCCACTATTCACTAACAACTGTAAATTTCACTCTGTGAAATTTATATGGCGCGCCTGAAGGGATTCGAACCCCTGACCCACTGCTTAGAAGGCAGTTGCTCTATCCGTCTGAGCTACAGGCGCACTTACGACAGTTATTAGTGAATAGCGATTAGTTGTCAGTAACAGCTTCAATCAATCTCTGATAATCAGTTACAGACAAAAACCGCTAACACACTTAATTCATAAATTTTCCTGAATGGCGAAAGGATATAGTATTTGAGCGGTTTTATTTGCCAGATACTCAGACAGACACCCCCCTTAGTCCCCCCTTGGTAAGGGGGGATTTGAGGGGGGTGTAAGAGGGCAAATCCCTCGGAGGTCGAAGACCGAGAATGAGCGAGGATACTATGTCCTTTCATTATTATCATAGTTTATGAATTATCTGGGCTAAACGCAAATTTTTCAGAGTTTTGATTATAAGGGGTTATTGGAAATCGTGTCAAGAATATCGATGGGGGAAGTATAGATCATTATTGACTGTATGCTGGATTTTTTGTTTTACTAACAACAGATAGCTGTTGATTTTTCAGAGGAGTTATGTGGGCGGTTAGCTCAGTTGGGAGAGCGCCACGTTCGCAACGTGGAAGTCGGGGGTTCGAATCCCCTACCGTCCACCATATATTACCTACCCCTCTTCAGCGACTGTCTTTGGTTTTACAACGATACCGAAGCGGCGTTTCCATCCCGTCATATCGGGCTGGTGTTTCCTTAGCTTATCAGCATCCCGGAGGGCATCCACAAGCTTTATAATCTCATAGAAGTTTCTCTCA
Source organism: Nitrospirota bacterium (assembly GCA_021813425.1). GTDB lineage: Bacteria > Nitrospirota > Thermodesulfovibrionia > Thermodesulfovibrionales > UBA6898 > JAKAKQ01. The sequence continues at coordinate 1,954 of JAKAKQ010000043.1, read as the reverse complement.
GTCGATAACGGGGAAAAAAGTTTGATTCTTAATATTCCTTTTGGGTCTATAACAAACAGACCTTTTGATCCTTCAGCATTTTCATGCCCCTTATCATCTAATCCGTATATCTTCCCTATGCTTCTGTCAGTGTCGTCAACTATCGTCAGGCTGTGCTTCATAATATATTTTTTGAGAAGGTTTTTGTTCGAGGAAATAATATCAGGGGACTGTCCGTTTCCCAATGCAATAGTCTTTATTTTTCTCTTGCACAGGATATAGTTGATCGTCCTTGTCTTGAATACCGGCAGTATATCATCCGGATGTGAAAGGATTACTACCCAGTTACCTTCAAAATCTCTTAAATTAATCTTGTTGTTGCTTATTGTAGCTTCAAAAAATGGCGCCGGCTCACCAAGTGAAGGTCCTCTTTGGGTCTCTATAATGACAGCCATATATAAATCCCCTCTTGTTGAGAATATTTAAATAATTACAATTGCCAATATCAATTTTATCTCATTCTTTCAGAAAGTCAAGAAGTTTTCTTGATATTAATTTTATTTATTTTATGCGCAAGACAGCCTGCCCCAAAGCCGTTGTTAATATTCATAACTGCAATGCCCGGCACACATGAGTTGAGCATGGCGAAGAGGGCTGTTAGGCCGCTGAAGCTTGTTCCATAACCTGTAGAAGTCGGAACGGCAATGATGGGCTTGTCAGTCATCCCTCCAACAACAGAGGGCAGGGCGCCTTCCATCCCAGCGACAACAATGATTACCCTGGCTTCCTTCATATGACCAGCGCTGTCCATCAGCCTGTGAAGTCCGGCAACTCCGACATCATAAACAGTCTTTACTGAATTTCCCAGAAACGATGCTGTTACAGCTGCCTCTTCGGCCACAGGGATATCAGATGTCCCGGCAGTCAGAACGAGGATATTGCCTTTTTCCCCTTTTTCTCCTCCGACCGAAATCATTCCTGATGCCGGATGGAAGACAGCCCCCTTGATTTTAAGTGAGTTATAGATCTTTTTTGAGGCTCTTGTGATAAGAAAACGCCTGTTTTTTTTATACATCGACCTTGATATGTCGACTACTTGCTCCAACGTCTTTCCTTCGGCGAATATAACCTCGGGGATACCCTGTCTGAGATGTCTGTGATGGTCGATCTTCGCGAATGAAATATCCTCATAAGGCAGATGTTTCAGTTCCTCCAATGCCCTCTCTACAGAAATCCTTCCGTCTCTTACAGAGTCAAGAATCTTTGTAATCCTGCTGTTCATCTATTTAAAATTCGGATTTGAGAGAGCGGTTCATTAACATCCTTACCGCAGTTTCAGGGTCCTTGTCTTTGTACAGGACTTTATAGACCTGCTCTACAATCGGCATTTCCACGCTGTATTTCTGAGAAAGCTCAAAGGCTGAAACAGCGGTTGAAACCCCCTCGGCAACACTCTTTGTCGCCGATAGTATATCTTTCAGTTTCAACCCTTTTCCAAGACTTACCCCGACTGAATAGTTTCGGGAGAGAGGTCCTGTGCATGTAAGTACAAGGTCACCGAGTCCGCTTAATCCGGAGAAAGTCTTCTGGTCGGCACCCATTGCCTTGCCTAACCTCATGATTTCGACAAGCCCTCTTGTTATCAGGGCAGCCCTTGCACTGTGGCCGAGACCGAGACCGTCCGAGATACCCGATGCTATAGCAATGACATTTTTCAGCGCACCACCGAGTTCAACTCCAAGTATGTCGGAGTGGGTATATACCCTGAAATAACTTGTATTGAAGATTTCCTGAAGAAGGAGTCCGTCAGAAGAGTCTTCTGATGCAAGGGTTACGGCTGTGGGAAATTTCTTGATAACCTCTTTTGCAAAGCTCGGCCCGGAAAGCGCTGCAATACGGCGGTTTGATATCTCCTTCAGGATTGAAGATACTGTCAGCAGCGTTTCCTGTTCAATACCCTTTGATGCACTGATTA
>JAKAKQ010000098.1 GCA_021813425.1 Nitrospirota bacterium | reverse complement strand
AAAGGGATGATACCCTGTGAATAAAATGTCGCCGGCAAAGAGGATCTTTTTATCCGGCAAATAAACAATGATGCTGCCATTAGTATGTGAATTACCGGTATAAATCAATTCTATCTTTTGATCTCCCATATCAAGCCCCATCCTGTCATTAAATATCAGGGCAGGATATGCTATAGCAGTTCCTTCCATATCGCTTTCAGAAAGTCCGTACCCCTTTGCATTTTTTAATGCCGTCTCGCCGTTCTTCCTTAAATTCTGATCATCATTGACATGCGAGATGATTATCGCCCCGAGTTTTGCAAACTCTGCATTGCCGAACGTATGGTCAAGGTGATAATGCGTGTTAACAACATATTTTATCGGTTTAATCGATACTTTTTTGATGTCTTCAATAAACCTCTTTGCCTCTTTTGCAGAGACCAGTGTATCAACAACAACAATTCCATCTTTGCCGATGATAATCCCTGCATTTGCGCCAAAGCTGTTTGCAGGTGACGACCCTTTTATATCTGCATATGCGTAGACATTGTCCGCTATCTTTGTCAGGCCTTGCTGAGCAAATGCATCGTGTCCGAATGTAAAAAAACTAATAACCTTAAAAACTAAAATCCCTAAAACCGTTAACCTCTTCATGAAATCCTCCGTAAATTTAAAATTTGATATTCGCGGTAGTCTCACTGCTCACTGTATTATGTCATTCTGGCTTGCCCGGTCTCCTCTTCTCCTCGTCCCGAAGTTTTTTCGGGACTGTGTGCGGGGGCGATTCGCCGGGGCGAGAATCTTTCCGATATGTCAGGAATCGCAAGAAAGATTCCCGACAAGCGGGAATGACAGCCTTTTTAGTGAACCAAGTAATTTATACACAGACTCTAATTCATTTTTGATGACGCCTTAAAGTTGAGACTGCTGAAAAAACCTATAAGTTGTCATTGCGAGCGAAGCGTGGCAATCTCGTCTTTATATAAATCAATTACTTATAGATTGCTTCGTCGCTAAAGCTCCTCTCAATGACAGTTAAAATACAACTTTTTCAGGACTCTCAAGTTGAATCTTTCCCCTTCAGAAACGACTTTGCATTTTTACGTCCGTGAACGATTAAATATACACAACTGCGGGAATTTTTAGCAATACAAAGAACGGCTATTCATAACACTTCTCTCCCGATTTTTTTATTGCCCTTTTCACCGGGTTTTAGTATTCTAAATCCGTCGGCCGGGAGTACACGGGATGTTAAGCGGAAAATCCGATAACATGACAAATGGAATATTAGTCAATCCGATAAATGCATAAATACGAGCACTTACGGAAATATTGGTTTTTATATAGGCATTACGAAAATGGAAATTGCCGGAGTTAACGAGTTAACTGGCTAATAACTGGTTATCTGCTACTGGAGTACACCAAGAGTTGAGGGATTGAAATCTGTCAAATATGAGAGAAGATAATGGAACATAAAATTATTGAATTTCTTCTTCCTCACCTTAATCACTGGGGATACTATGCTTTACTCCTGATGACTTTTCTTGAGACCTCGGCATTTCTTGGCCTTCTTGTGCCCGGTGAAGGCTTTGTGGTTATTGCAGGACTTTTGGCCTCAAAAGGTGTGCTTGAAATAGGCGATGTAATCTGGGTTGCCTCACTTGGTGCGATAATGGGAGACACAGTAGGATATTTTATTGGCAACAGGTTTGGAGAAGGATTTTTTCTGAAATACGGCAAATACTTTTTTTTCAAAAAGGAGTATCTGAATGAGGCTAAAGGATTCTTTGATCAACACGGCGGAAAGACCGTATTCATTGGTCGTTTCATAGGATGGCTCAGGGCATTTGCCCCGGTTGTTGCAGGGATTTCCAAGATGCATTATCATAGATTCCTTTTTTTTAACTTAGCAGGCGGAATAGCGTGGGCAGCAATATTTTCATTACTTGGTTATTTTGTTGGTAATAGCTGGGACATAATTAGCCGATACCTTGGCCGCATAGGCATCTTTGCATTTATAAGCGGAGTTATTGTGATATACATTTATTTTCTTTTTACAAAAAAGAAGCGATTGATTAAGGAAAAGATTGGCTGGATTGATAGGAGATTATCATCTCAACTGCCTGAAACATGGGATTTTATTAAGGCCCGTTTCAGTGCAGGAAGCTGGTATGGATTAAACCTCACAATGGGTATAGTCCTTTTTATTCTTGCCATTTTTTCTTTTGGAGAGATTGTTGAGGACTTGATAGACAAGGAGACACTATTTTACCTTGATTTCAGGATACAGGGGTTTGTAGAGGGTATAATCAGTCCTGAAATAACAAGATTCATGGTAGACATGACCAATCTTGGCGGTGTCTACCTCACCGTGATTACTGCTGGTGTAGTGACTCTATACCTATTGTACAGAAAGAACTGGTGGGAGCTTTTTACCCTTTTTCTTGTCGCAGGGGTGGGAGAGATTATTCTTATCCTACTAAAGCTCTTTTTCCAGAGGCCAAGACCAATGCCACAGATGGTAGCAGCACATGGATATAGTTTCCCAAGCAATCATGCCTTTACTGCCATGATAGTATATGGTTTTTTAACCTATATAGCATGGAAATCGATTAAGGTTGGTGCAGTTAAGTTTATAATATCTTCCATAGCAATGCTTTTAATTATTTTTGTTGGTATAAGTCGCATCTATCTCAATGTGCATTGGTTAACAGATGTTCTCGGAGGATATGCTGCAGGGTTTGCATGGCTTGTATTTAGCGTTATTACGGTGAACACAATTAAACAAATGGTTAATGATAGAGAAAATGGTATGTTCGTTTTTAAGAACAGCAGATAACCAGTCGTTGGACATGAATGCAGACCACAGGACGCTTTTTCAGACTGATTGTGGTTTATGAAGTTCAAAACAGTTATTTGCTCTTTTGAGTCATTCAGTGGTCTGCATCAGTCAACTCTATCGTTGAAGCTGCGCCGAAGAAGTGGAATTGTTTGAAAAAAAGCAAGAGGAGACGTTATGAGCAAAGCAAAAAGCGGGATAAAATCAATAGTAACCATGAGGTCATTTCTTAAAGATGCGTGATCAGGAACACTGTTGAGAGTTCTCAACTGTGCATTCGATCACCCATTGGAAATTGAGGAGCGCGCAGCCATGCCCCTGTAGCATTCAAAGAAATAAATCCCGCTCTTTCCGAAAAAAATATCGAAGCGCCCCCTGCTCCGGTAAGCTGTTCGGCAATGCTGGCGCAAAAGATGGGCGCATCTGACATACATACGGTCATGTCGGCGGGACTTGCGGGCGGCATCGGCTTAAGCGGAGGAGCCTGTGGGGCATTGGGAGCCGCAATATGGCTCATGGGAATGAACAGACTCAAGGAAGGCGCCCGCAAAATTGATTATAACGACCCCAGAGCCCTTGATGTAATCAATAAATTTCTTAAATGCACCGGCTATGAATTCGAGTGCGCCAAAATAGTCGGACGGAAGTTTGAGAATATCAGCGACCATGCCGACTATCTGCGCGATGGAGGCTGCTCGGAAATCATCGAAGTGTTAGCAGTTAAATGATTTGTATATAGTTATCCTCCTTATTTCTCTCCAAAAGCAAATAGCCTTCTAAACTGAAACTCTATGCCTTTTTCAGTCCTGTAGTTTTCAAAGCCCATTGCAAATGCATATTTGAACCTCTGCTGTTTCTTCTCATTCAAAGGCGCAAGAAAAGGCCTAAGTCCTGCTGATTCTCCCCAGCCGAGCACATCATTTACATTCTCAAACAGAAGCGTGTATTCCTTGTAATAAGCCTTCACATTCAGAAATCCTGAATCCTTCAAGGCCGATTCCATCTCCTCCTTTAAAGGAAATCTCCAGGGCGATTCCATCTTTTTATATTTCGATTCAAGGCCTATTGAGGCAATCGCGCTGTATATATTATCCATCATTGCCCAGCAAAAATCCTTTGCAGGAAGCTGGACAGCAATCCTTCCGTTTTTTCTTAAGGCTTTATATGAGCGCTCGATTACATCCTCCTGCTCTTTAATCCACTGGAATGCGGAGTTCGAATATACGAGATCGAATTCGTTTTTAAAATCCATCTCCTGTGCAGGGATATTTATAATCAAGACGTTATCGATAGAAGACGCCACTTCCCTTGCCTTATCGAACATTTCAGGAGACGGCTCGACGCCCACGACCCTGCCCTTATGCGCAAGGCGAGCAAGCTCGCATGTAAGCCTTCCTGTGCTACAGCCGATATCCAATATCGACTCATTGGCTTTTATATTGGCAGTCTCAATAAGCTTCAGACCCACGTCAATCTGAGGACCATGCGTTGAGTCGTACTTCTCAGCATCCCATCTCATAACACACCTCCAAAATCGGTAATAAATTTAAAACAATGGGTATAGCATTTGAGCGGCTTTTTTGACCGCAAACCTTAAGAATGTCCGCCTCAGGCGGATTCGCCGGGGCGAAAGCGAAAATGCTATGCCCATTGTTATCATCTCCATGAATTAAAATAAAAAGGCCACGGGGTTTATTCCGTGGCCTTTGAAGTTTTCTTATCTTATCCGACTAACAGTTAATAAAACCCCTCCTCAGCCACGGCATTTAAATGCCAGGCATTCCTAAGGACGGCCTTATTAATTATCATCGGATTATAAAACATGTTTTAAATATACGACTGCTTTAATCACATGTCAAGCAAAAAAATCATTCAAATGAAAATTTTATGTTGCGATATTTACTCCGTTAGAAGGACGAAGGTCTTTTAACGGGGTTTACTCAAAACATTCCATGCTGCGCTGTTTGTTGATCTCCAGATGTTTCTTTTCGCACCAGACATTGCCTAACTGGGGAGATTCTCCTGTGGGTTTTGTGATTTTGGCCTTTTTGCACTCATAACAATGTCTTGTTTTTTTGACTACAAAAGGTGTAAAGCAGGCCATCTGCCTGTTTTTTGCCATCTGAATATTGCGCTGGATGCACCATACCGTCCCTGGCGAAGGACTCTGTCCGCCGGGTTTTGTATCATGGCCGTATTTGCATGCTCCGCAAAGGTTGCTCATGGGATCTTCTCATGCACAATATCTATCACTGTCACCTCAGGGGGTGATAGGAAACGTATCGGCGGTCCCCATGTGCCTGAACCCCTGCTTACGTATAAAAAGGAATCTTTCGGAAATGCTGCAAATCCGTAATGTACCGGATAGTAAATTTTCGTGATAATGCTAAAAGGGAATATCTGCCCCTTATGCACATGTCCTGAGAGTTGAAGGTCAAAAAGACCACAGCTGGTTTTGTCTACGAGCGGCCTGTGTTTGAGAAATAATGTGAATTTATCTCGAGGGAATTTTGAGAGTAGTTCAGTTTCTGAGACGTCTTTGAAAAGACC
>JAKAKQ010000219.1 GCA_021813425.1 Nitrospirota bacterium | reverse complement strand
TCTCTTTGTTGTTAACATGCTGTGATGCCGAAAGGTTATGACAGAGCGTGCATGCATATTCATGGCCTCTGTTTGTAAATAGTTTTGTATGTTTCTCATGTGCCGCCTTGGCAGGCGGATTTGCTGCTGTGGCGCCGTGGCATGTCCCGCAGGCGCCTGTTGAGGGATCATCCCATACAGGTGTGGTATCTGTCCCTCCGTTTGAAGCCATTGTTGAGCCATGGCAGTAAATATTGCCGCATGTTTTTGTCCCTGTGTTTGTAACTATGGTGCCTGGGTCGCCGGATGAATAGGAATAACCGTTTGCAGGTGTTGTACGCCCGTCGTAATTTCCTGTTTTATAAACACCCAGTGCATTAAACCCGAACTGGATAATCTTGTCATAAATCGCAGAGGCCGGCATACCGCCGGTATGACAGGTGCCGCATGGGTAGTTAAGCCCTGAAGAGGTTGCATGTTTTGCATGCGCGCCAGGTGATGTCGAACCTGTGCCGCCTTCATTTTCTGCAAGCCCATCCGGTCCTCCCAGCGCATTATTCACAGGCGGAAAACCATGACAGCTTTTACATGCGCCGGCGGCGCTGAAACCTTCTGTGTGCTTATGGCAGACTGAACAGTCTGTACCGCTGAGCCCGTTATGAAGCCCTATCCCTGCCAGGATGCCGTTGCTCCTGAAATGTTCCGTATTCGTATGACAGACCTGACAGATACCATCGGGGATCATGTCATCAGGGTTCCCGTCGCCGTCTATGTCCCCTGCCAATTGATCATTATATGCAAAAGATTTATTCCCCGTCTTGTCAAAGAAACTGACTGACTTGAGCAAACCCGACGGGGTTATGGCATTAGCACGGATATTCTGACCATAGATAAGTGCAAAGGTATTCCCGATACTCACCATTCCCGGGAAAGATGAATTTATCGAGCCTGTTACGGTGATGGTGTTTGCTGCGGCTGAAAATATTTCAAAATTTACAGCAAGGTTGCCAAGGTTCGGCAATAATATTAATCCTCTCTCATTGGCTGTCTTTTTACCCCACTTAAGAAAATCCGACCATCCAGGTCTCTGCTCAATAAAATTGCTGTAACCAAAAGTGGTGGTGCCGTTGCCGTTGTCGGTAACTGAGGTAATCGTTCCTGTCCCCAGATACGCTGCTGCGCCATATATTTGAAATTGCTCCTGGAAATGTACCCGGTGACAGTCCCTGCATTTGGTTTCCCATACGCCATATTTTGTGCTTGTATTTTCGCTCGAATGGGTTATTACCTTCGGGGCATTGGGTTTGCTGTAACCACCGCCTGAAGCATTAATATGACAGCTAAGGCATATAGTATCGGATGGTTGTGAAATGAAATCATGACAATCATAACATGATATTGTGTTAGTATTATTATGAGGCGCATCAAGTGCATATGCAGCTGATGTAATTATCAGAATCCATATCAGTGTCAGTATTCTTTTCATATCGGCCCCCTTATCAATATCCCAGGACCCCAGGGCTAACCCTGAGGCCTGCTTCCGATTTAAACACTTCAATGGCTCCTGTCAATACCCCTTCAGGCGAGAGAATCCGTGCACTGCCGTCATCCAGACCGATTATTATATTTCTTTTAGCGCCGCATGTATTCACTGTAGAGATATCAACTATTCTATATGGCGTATTAATCACATTTTTGATCGTCCCCGAACCATTTATAATGAATATATTGCCTTCCTCTGATGCGAGTATAGCCTCCGGAACTCCGTCGTTATCCAAATCACTCACAGTCAGCGAAGTGACACTTGCTCCTACTTTCAGCTCCCCGGAATATGCGATACTCCAGTCACAATAATTGAGCGCTGATATCAACTTCCATCTCTTCATGCTCGATTCCCCGTTCTGGGCAGTAACTGTTATGATCTCTTTAATGCCATCTCCGTCCATATCGCCAGATGCGAGGGACAATACAGCCTTATCCTCAGATGCGCTGAAGTATATTCCTGTATCCAATACCTGACCGTTGCTGAAAGCAAATGCCCTGACCGTTCCGCTGTCTCTCTCCCCTATGATTAATTCACTTTTACCGTCTCTATCGAGGTCATCTGCGGCCACCACAATCCCTGAATCGTTATTAAAGGCCAGAAAACTTGTTATCTCACTGCCGTCACTTTTAAATAAACCAGCCTTCGCAAATCCATCCATTGAACCTGCTACTATTTCATTATTCCCATCGCCATCAACATCAGCAACAGCGGTATCGAGTCCTCCGCTGTAACCGTCAAACGGTACAAATTCTTTTACTGTTATACCTTGCAGGTCAAGTATCCTGACTTTGTTGTCCGGCCCGCTATCGGGAGTAGCGACTATGTTATCAGTTCCGGCAGACAGTACCTCTGAGACATCCCTGGCTTTCTGACCGGACGAAATAGTAACCTCAATCACTTCCCGATTAACAGGGTCTGATGGTTGAGACTGATTTTCCTTCTGCGGATCCGATGTAACAGGATAACCATTGAGAGCAAACATATAAATGCATCTTGTTTCACTCGACGAGACATATAACCTGCCGTCTCGGGAAAGCTCAAGCGAAACAGCCGTATGGATTTCACCAGTTTCGCTCATTATTTTTCCGGTATAAACACCTGCCGTATCATAAACAAGTATCGCGTTCCACAGAGAGTCGGTGATATAAATACTGCCGTTGGCGCCGACCGCTATATCTGTAGGTCTTCCCATCTGGTCTTTCCCGTCTCCTGTGTTACCAAAACTTTTCAGGAGCCTGCCGTCCCCGTCAAAAACAGAGATCCTCGCGCTTGTAGTTGATTTATCCAGGGGGTCTTTTTTGACAGGCGTATCAAGTATATAGATATTGCCGCCCAAAACAGAAATGGCAATCGGGAGATTAAGACCGTCAATAACTTTTATATTCTCTCCTGCTGCATTGAATACTTTCACTGTATTTGCAACATTATCCACGACATAGACATTGCCGTTTTCACTATCAACGGCTATGTCATTTATTGAGGAAAATTCTCCGGGACCTGTTCCGAGATAACCTTCCGGTTTTCCATTTTTATATATTGTGACTGAATAATCCTTATGAGAGCCGATATAGAGCGTGCCATCCTGGGCTATACCGACTGCCGAGACCTGGGGGAAATAAATATCCCCTGAATAATTCCCTTCACTGTTAAATCTGATGATATGGTTTTTATATCCGTCGACTACATACAAAGTCCTGTCCGGCGACACAGCAAGTCTGCCGGGCCATTTAAGAACAGATTTTTCTGCTGTAATCTTGCCGAGATAATCAACATCCGGAATAAGCGTCATCGAAAAACATGAAAGCGGAGAGCTTAATGATATAAAAAACAGGAAAAGCAATGCGGGAAAAAGTATTTTACTTTTATTAAATCTCATGACCAGATCCCCCTTAACACCTTATCATTCTTACATTGTTCAAAATCGCTGCATAAGCGAGGGATAATCACCCTGCTTATTTTATTAAATTGTCCTTCAAAACGACTTTCTATTCCCTCAAAATAAAAAAGCCGGGCTGCCAGAATAAAGCTCTTGGCAGCCCGGCTGTCCTGATTTAAATGGACCCGATGCTTTCCGTCCCCTTTTTCCAAAGGGTTTGGCTTTTACAAGATTAAAAAACCTAAAACTATGTTAATAAGAGCAATTTTTATGCCCCCATATTTATCATGGCTTTAGATAATCTCATACCTATAAATATAGGGCATAGGTACTAAAATATCAACCTTCATCCGTCTTCTGAATAATTAAATGCTGAGCCATTTTTCACATCAATGTGTGAATCTGCTCAGCTGTGCCGACTTTCAGGTAAAAATATTAATGATTGATTTCACGTTTGTCAAGAAAAAAATGTGGTTAGAAATGATGAAATAAATGTACACCATGAGTTGCCTCCATATGATATGAAGGTGTCAAATCAGTAGCTCGACCAGACCGGTGTTGTCTGGTAATGACAACCCACCGCCGAGCAGGACTTCGGATTCACAGCCGACGAGTTCCCGGTTACACCATTATACAACGGTGGGTTCGTCCCCGGTGCCGAAGGATCAAACAGGAAGAGGAAGCCCGCTGCTCCGCCCTCCTTGTATGTCGCATCTCCAAAGTTGATGTTGCGCGTTCCGCCGCCTCCGGTCGTATGGTTGCCGCTCTCGGTGTTGGTATGGCATGTGCCGCAGACCTGCGCCGCTGCGCCTGCTCCAAAGGTGTCCGTATTCGGGTTAAGCGTAACGCTGAATCTTGCCTTGATATGGTCTATGTGTTTCTTGTGAGCGCCAAATCCTTCAACCGCCTGGGCACTAAAACCATCACCCCAGTTAAACCCAACTCGACTGTCATAGTCATGACAGCCGTTACAGCCTCCGCCCTTGAAGGCGTCTCCGTTATATGTGGTGTCTGCGCTGTGTTTGTGACACTGCGTACAGACAGTGGCTGAGTTGTGGTTGTCGGTAAATGGGTTCGTATTGTAGTAATGAACCATCTTGTTAGGATCAGCAGCCTTGTATGTATGGCATACGTTACAGACCTTGTTCGCTGAATTCGATCCATAGTCTGTCGGGTTCGTCCTGGCATTAAACGAAACGGTATTTGACGTCTCTGTCGTTGGCGCTCCCGTCGTGGCATTGGATGCCTGCGCAGGGTTCAGCTGGACCATCGCTATCGGCCCTGGTGCTCCTGTTGAATCTCCATGCGGGTCGTGACAGTCCCAGCAGAACTGCCCGCCGTTTAGCGCCGCTGAATGCTGTGTGCCGTAATGGTATTTGTCTATCTTCTTTGCCGCGCTCTTGTTTGCCATCGGGCCCGCGCCGTCAGGGTCTACTCCGGTCTGGCCAGTGCCGTGGCATACGAGACAGTTGCCGTTTTTCCCAAAGGTCGCATGGCTGAAGTTCCTCAGCCTGAAGACATTGGTCGCATCCCCATGCAGCACCCCTGAACCGTCATGACAATACAGACATGGGTCTCCTGTGCCTGCCGCACCAGGAAGGTTTGCAGCCGGATTGAGCGTTATGTCATAGGTGCCCGAGGTCTTTCCATGGCCTGAATAATCCCACTGTGTTGAGTCTATCCTTGCAGTTGTGCCGTCATTATAGACATAGTTGTTCTGGTCTCCGGCTCCTGAATGACAGCTTGCGCATGTGAGTATTGCGCCCCACTGGGCGCCGCCGCCGCCGTGACAGCTGATGTTGGAGCAGTTTTTGTTGCCTACTCCACCTACCCATGCTGCCGATGCACCGGCCTCGGATGTGTTGAATGTCACATCGAGGGTCTGGTTCGTATGCAGGGTTGATCCGCTCTTGATAGCCGTGCCTGCCGCAGTCACTGTGTTTGTATGGCAGGTCTCGCATGATATGGCGCCTGCCCCTACG
>JAKAKQ010000090.1 GCA_021813425.1 Nitrospirota bacterium | reverse complement strand
ATAAGGCTCGAAAACCCATGGTGGAGTGAAGAAGGTTCTATAGACGAGTACTTCAAAAATATGAAACCGATGGCATATCTCGAACGCCTTTACAAATTGATAACCGAGAAGGATGTCCATCGTGCTGTCGTTCTGATGGGACCGAGAAGGGTCGGGAAAACAGTTCTTCTCTACCATACTATTCATAAACTGATTGACAGCGGGATTAATCCCAAAAACATCTGTTATATCTCGACCGAATCCCCTGTATATATCGGGTTAGGTCTTGAAAAGATTCTCGAATTCTATTCGCGGATTTTCGATTTGAAAGGTTTTAAGAACTGTTATATTTTTTTTGATGAAATCCAGTACCTCAGAAACTGGGAAGTGCACCTCAAGAAACTCGTTGATGATTACAGGGGGATAAGATTTGTTGCGTCGGGCTCTGCGGCGGCAGCGCTAAAACTCAAAAGCATTGAATCAGGAGCCGGACGCTTCACGAATTTTCATCTTCCGCCGCTTACATTTTATGAATATCTCTATCTGATCGGGAAGGATAACTATATTGAACAAAGAGAAAAAACTTCTCATGAAGTTGATTTTTATGCTGTTGATATCAACAAGCTTAATGAAGAGTTCATTAATTATTTGAACTTTGGCGGATATCCTGAAGCTATTTTTTCAGAGGCTATAAAAGCAGATACCAACAGGTATATCAGAAGCGATATTATTGATAAGGTTTTATTGAGAGACCTTCCGAGTCTTTACGGCATTCAGGATATTCAGGAACTCAACAGGCTGTTTACAATGCTTGCATATAATACAGGGAATGAAGTTTCACTCGATGAGCTTTCGACAGGGGCCGGTGTGGCAAAAAATACCATAAAAAAATACCTTGAATATCTTGAGGCTGCTTTCTTGATAAAAATGGTTCACAGGATAGACCAGAAGGGGAAAAAATTCAGAAGAGCGAATTATTTTAAGGTCTATGTTACCAATCCATCTATGAGAAGCGCCCTTTTTGGGCCTATTTCTGCCGGGCATGATTTTATGGGGAATATTGTTGAAACAGCCATCGTCAGCCAATGGCTACATTCTGAAGACTTCAATAAATTATTTTATGCACGCTGGAAAAGCGGCGAGGTTGACCTTGTATCTATAGGCGATCATGAAGAAGAAAAATGGTGTGTTGAGATTAAGTGGTCTGACAGATTTTTTGACAGGCCTGAGGAATTAAGGAGTCTTTTGCAGTTTGCTCAAAGACATGGAATCAAGGAAGTGTTGACTACAACTATTGATAAAAGAGGAATAAGGATAATAGGTGAAATAAACGTAGAATTTATTGAAGCAAGCGTATACTGTTACTCTGTCGGAAGAAATAATACAGAAGGGAAAAAATTGTAATGTCCTGTTCCGACGCCATAAATAACTGTTGTGGAGAAATTCTTTTATGAGAATAGATAGAAAAAAAGCCTTAAAACTTTTAAAGTCCGCTGACCTTCTTGATCTCGGCAGGACTGCTGATGATATCAGAAAAACGCTTCATCCCGAAGGCATCGTCACTTTTGTGGTTGACAGGAATATCAATTATACGAACGTCTGCATAAACAAATGCAGGTTTTGTGCTTTTTACAGGAATGAAGATGATTCTGACGCATATATTCTCGATAAGGATACGCTTTTTCAAAAAATACAGGAGACATTGGATCAGGGCGGCACCCAAATACTTATTCAGGGAGGTCTGCACCCTTCTTTAGATCTCGATTATTATATTGATATGCTGAAATCCATAAAGAAAAGATTTGATATAAACATTCATGGCTTTTCACCTCCTGAGATATGTTTTATCGCTGACAGTCATGATATCACCGTCAGAGAGGCTTTGAAGATCCTGAGGGAGGCAGGGCTTGATTCAATTCCTGGAGGGGGCGCTGAAATACTTTCAGACAGGGTAAGAGAGATTTTAAGCCCGAAGAAAATAAAGTCTTCCCGCTGGATCGAGGTGATGGAAAATGCCCACCTGCTCGGCATGAGGACAACAGCAACAATGATGTTCGGAAGCATAGAAAAACCAGAAGATGTAATCGAGCATCTTGATGCAATAAGAACTCTACAGGATAAAACCAAAGGTTTTACGGCGTTCATACCATGGTCGTTCCAGCCGGGGAATACGGAGCTAAAGGCAGAAGCTAAGAAGTTAAGAAGATTAGAAGATAAGAAAAAACTGAAGAACAAAGATTTCTCAACTTCTCAGCTTCTCAACTTCTCAGTTTCTATTCACGCTGCTACTGCTGTTGAATATCTGAAAATACTCTCTTTGTCAAGGATATATCTCGACAATGTTGAAAACATACAGGCCTCGTGGGTAACACAGGGATTAAAGCTTGCGCAGGTAGCTCTGAGGTTCGGCGCAAACGATTTCGGTTCAACCATGATCGAAGAGAATGTCGTTGCGTCAACCGGAATAAGTCATGCCGTATCAAAAGAGGAGATCATATCAGCAATCAAAGACGCAGGATTCAGACCGGCACAGAGAGACACCTGTTACAAGATCATAAGGGAATTCAAATAGACGTAAAAACCAGCACAACGAAATAATAAATATTATATAATAGACTTTAAAACAGGAGGCAATATTGAGATCTAAACTTGTAGTTGAACTTGCATCACGCGTCAAGAATCTTCCCCCTTACCTGTTTGCGTCCATCGACAAAATGAAGCAAGAGGCAAAGAGGAAAGGAGTTGATCTGATCGACATGAGCATCGGGGATCCTGACATACCCACTCCTCAGCATATAGTTGACGCATTAAAAGTCGCTGCTGAAAAGCCCGAGCATCACCGCTACCCTTCATATGAAGGCATGCTTTCCTTCAGGGAGGCTGTCTCTGACTGGTACAAAAGACGTTTCAAAGCCGTCCTTGACCCAAAAGACGAGGTGCTTTCACTTATAGGTTCAAAGGAAGGGATAGGGCATATACCCCTGGCATTTGTTGAGCCTGGTGATACAGTGCTTGTGCCTTCGCCGGGATATCCTGTTTATCCTATTAGCGTTTTATTCGCAGGCGGAGAAAGTTATATTATGCCGCTAACAAAAGATAACGGCTTTCTCCCCGATTTTAAGTCAATACCACAGAGAACATTAATGAACACCAAGCTGATGTTCATTAATTATCCGAACAACCCCACTTCAGCAGTCGCGCCAAAAGAGTTCTATGAAGAAGTGATCAACCTCGCTTATAAATATAATATTATCGTATGCCATGACGCGGCCTACAGCGAGATATATTTCGACGAAGAAAAACCTCTGAGTTTTATGGAGATAGAAGGCGCAAAGGATGTGGGGATCGAATTCCACTCCCTGTCAAAAACATATAACATGACAGGCTGGAGAATAGGATTTGCAGTCGGAAACAGGGAAATAATAGCCGGCCTTGGCAAGATCAAGACAAACCTTGATTCAGGTGTTTTCGAGGCGATCCAGGAAGCATCGGTTACCGCTCTAAGTACAGACGATCCGATACTCAATGGTATAAGAAAGACCTATCAGGACAGAAGGGATATTCTTTATAAAGGGTTAGCAAATATTGGATTGGAACTGGCAAAACCAAAGGCAAGTTTCTATCTATGGGCAAAAGTACCCAAGGGTTTTGATTCATCGGGCTTTGTTGCTCACATCTTAGAAAAAGCCGGGGTCCTTTCCACTCCCGGAAACGGCTTTGGAGCTCCGGGCGAAGGATATGTCAGGTTTGCACTGACAGTCCCTGTCGAGAGGACAAAAGAGGCGGTCGATAGGATAAAAAAAGCGCTTTGATATAAGTCCTCTGCAACAGAACCGCAGAGCATCAAAAAATTGCAAATGTTCTTGCTTTGTCATTCCGGCTTGTCCGGAATCTTTCTTTGCAACAGTGAAGGATTCCCGGCAAGCGGGAATGACAGAAATAAGTTTATTCTGTGACTATACTACAGGGAATTTCTGACTTACATGTCTACAGTTTATATAGGAATCGGGTCCAATCTCGGCAACAGGCAGGACAACTGCCTGAAGGCGATAGGAATCCTCAAAAACAATGGTCTTGAAATAACAGCTCAGTCTTCTATGCATGAAACCGAGCCCTGGGGTGTTAAGGACCAGCCAAAGTTTATTAATATGGCATTAAAGGTCGAAACCGACCTCACCCCACAGGAGCTTCTTACCCTCCTTAAGAATATCGAGAATATCATGGGACGGGAAAGTACATCGAGATGGGGGCCGCGCATTATAGATATTGATATCCTCCTTTATGATGATATGAAGATAAACGAAGATGATCTTAAGATACCCCATCCTTTGATGCATGAGAGGGAATTTGTGCTTGAACCCCTGTCTGAAATCGCATCTGAAACAATACATCCGGTATTATTAAAAAAAGCAGGCGATCTGCTTAATGATATAAAAAAAACTGCCCGGATATTGATATTCGGGGTAGGCAATCCACTTTACAGAGACGACGGCCTCGGCAACAGGATTATAGATATCCTCTCTGAAAAATATAGTTTCCCCAATTCTGTAAGATTAATAGAATCTGGCTCCTTGACGGATATTATCGATTTCATGGATGACTACAGACATATAATTGTTATCGATACGATAACAACCGGGAAAAAGCCCGGGGAGATGTTCTCCTTCGAATTAGACGAAATGAGTCTCGCATTGAATTCATTAAGCCATTCAACGGGTTTTCTTGAGGCTCTGAAAAAATTGAAGGACAGACCGGATATATTCTTCATATGCATCGAACCGGAAGATCTTTCTCTCGGCATGGGATTAAGCTCTGAAATATCAGAAAAAATACCCGCGATCATAAAAATGATCAGAGACAGGCTGCTTCTTTATAGCATCACATTTCAGCCTTAATAGAGCCTGTTGCACAAATAGCATTTGGATACAAAATGTCATTCTGAGTGCAGCAAAGAATCTCGTTTTATCAATATGTTGAGAGACCCTTCACGGAGCCTGTCCTGAGCGAGATTCTTCAGTCGCTTCACTCCTTCAGAATGACAAAAAGCGAAGGGCTCAGGGTGACAGAAATCAGGTTTGTGCAACAGGATCAATAGATGATTTATTATGCTTGACTTGAGATAGTATTTTATTCAATATTATAGAAGCTTATTATTGGAGGGCTCCTGATGAATATAGGACTGTTCCTTTCGAAAGTGGACGGTGCGGTAAGCAGTATCGTGGATCTTGATTACATCGTCTCTCAATTTTCAACTCTCCCGGTCGTTAAAGTATACGAAAACCTTCTTTCAACCACCCCTCAAAAAGAGATCCCTGAAGAAATAAAAAGACATAAGCTCGATGGAATCGTGCTGGCCGGACAGAGCCCGCTCTTCTATAAAAAGGTGAGGAATGCCGACAAGATCTTTGACATCC
>JAKAKQ010000329.1 GCA_021813425.1 Nitrospirota bacterium | reverse complement strand
ACGGTATGAAAAAACCCTATGAGACTCTCCCTGCAGAGAATTTTTATAATCTGAGGTTTGATTTTAGTTCATTCATCAATTCCCTTGAAGAAGAACTGGAAAATGCCCGGGGACATGAAGGCATCGGAAAAGACAGGATGGAAAAGAAGGAAAAGGCCCTGCTTGTCAGCGTCTCAACAAGACCGAAGTACGAGCAGGAGGATTCGATCGAGGAATTGAGAGAGCTTGCCTTTTCGAGCGATGTCATAGTGCTTGACAGCATAATACAGCGGCCTAAAGAGATTAATCCCAAATACCTTATGGGCGAGGGGAAGATAAAGGAGCTTGTAATAACCGCAATGAACAGGGGGGCAACCCTGCTGATATTCGACCAGGATTTAAACCCCTCACAGATAAAAGCGATAGGAGAACTTACTGAGCTGAAGGTTATAGACCGCTCACAGCTTATACTCGATATATTCGCAAGACGCGCTCACAGCAGAGATGGAAAAGTCCAGGTTGAGCTCGCACAACTTAAGTACAGATTGCCGAGGCTGACCGGTAAGGGTACGGCAATGTCCAGACTTATGGGGGGAATAGGTGGAAGAGGTCCCGGAGAGATGAAACTTGAGATCGACAGGAGGCGCGTAAGGGACAGGATAAATCTCCTTGAGAAGGAATTAAAGGCCCTGAGCGAGGCCAGGAGGCAGAGAAAGGCAAGACGTGTAGAGAAAAAGATACCGATAGTATCGATTATCGGTTATACAAATGCCGGGAAATCAACACTGCTGAATGCGCTGACAAAAAGCGAGACCTTTGTTGAGGATAAGTTGTTCGCAACGCTGGATACTGCAAGCAGGCGCCTCAGATTTCCGCGCGAGCGTGAAGTCATAATAACAGATACAGTCGGGTTTATCAGGGATCTTCCAAAGGATCTGATGGCCGCATTCAGGGCGACCCTTGAAGAACTCGAGGATGCTGATCTTCTTCTTCATATTGTGGATGTCTCAAACCCGAGGTTTGAACAGCACATAGCATCGGTTGAGAGGATACTTTCCGAGCTTGAACTTGCTGACAGGAAAAGAGTCCTTGTTTTTAATAAGACAGACAGACTTGATAAAGAAGAGGTAACCAACCTCTCTTTGCGGTTCAATGCCATAGCCGTATCCGCGCTGAATAAAGCTACTTTCAAACCCTTGCTTTATGCGGTGGAAGAAAATGTCTTTGATAAGAAATGAGAAATAGGAAATAGGAAATAGGAAGTGAGAAGTGAGAAATAAAAAGATTAGTTGCTTGTTAACTGTTTTTCATTTGACCATTTATTTAGGTATAATAATAAACGAGAACTGAGAAGTTGTTAGCCTTTCTTTCCAATTTCCTTTTTCTCATTTCTTATTTTTTACGGAGGTCTGATGGAATTTGCCCCTAAATGGATTGCGTGGGAGATAACACGCAGATGTAACCTCAGGTGTGTTCACTGCCGTTCTTCGTCCGAGTTAGAAGTCAAAGGCCATCCCGATTTTAATAAAGAAGAGGCCTTCCGGATTATCGATGATATCGTCAGTTATGCAAAGCCTGTTGTTGTGCTTTCAGGCGGCGAACCTCTTGTCAGAAAAGATGTTTTCGAGATCGCAAGCTACGGGACTGAAAAGGGACTGAGGATGTGCCTTGCGACTAACGGCACGCTTGTAGATGATGAAATATGTGAGAAGATAAAGTCCTCCGGGATCAGGATAGTTTCTCTAAGCCTCGACGGTTCTGAAGAATCGGTACACGATGATTTCAGGAGCCAGAAGGGCGCATTTGCTGGGACGATAAACGCCGCAAGGCTCTTTAAGAAGCATGGCATCGAATTTATTGTAAATTCCTCATTCACAAAGAGGAATCAGGAAGAAATACCAAAGGTCTATAAACTGGCAAGGGAACTTGGCGCCACTGCATGGTATATGTTCATGATAGTCCCCACAGGCAGGGGCGAGGAGATAATGAACGAGCTTATATCAAAAGAGGACTATGAAGAGATACTCAACTGGCACTATCAGATGGAGAAGGATGAGGAGACCATGCTGGTGAGGCCGACCTGTGCGCCGCATTATTACAGGGTTGTGTTGCAGAAGTCAAAGAAAGAGGGTGAAAAATTCAAACGACGCACCCTGAAATTTTCTACAGGCGGATCAAAAGGTTGCATCGCAGGACAGCTAATATGTCTGATCGATGTTGACGGCAATGTGCTCCCATGCAGTTATTTCCCTATGCCTGCAGGGAATATAAAGGAACAAGCGTTTAAGGATATATGGGAAAATTCAGGGCTTTTCAAAGACCTCAGAGACTTCAAGAAATACAAAGGCAAATGCGGTTCATGCGAGTTTGTCAATGTATGCGGGGGATGCAGGGCAAGGGCGTACTCTGTCTACGGCGATTATCTTGAAGAAGAGCCTTTTTGCAGCTATGTGCCAAGAAATTTAAATAAGAAATGAGAAATGGGAACTAAGAAATTAAAACCAGGATGCAGAAAACCATAAATTTAACCGACAGATTATATAATTTTGCACT
This sequence comes from Nitrospirota bacterium, assembly GCA_021813425.1. Lineage (GTDB taxonomy): Bacteria > Nitrospirota > Thermodesulfovibrionia > Thermodesulfovibrionales > UBA6898 > JAKAKQ01. Next base: position 2,871 of record JAKAKQ010000329.1, on the reverse strand, counting down.
TCAAATCGTTATATTGGTTAGAAATCTTCCGAAAGAAATAGCGGCTTATGAGATAGGAAGACAATTGGTTAGATCAGGAACTTCTATTGTAGCCAATCATGAAGAGGCCAGAGGAGGATTCAGCAGGGAAGATTTTACATACAAAATTAGTTTAGCATTTAAAGAGGCAAGGGAAACAAATATTTGGCTTAGACTTCTGAAAGATTCAAAGATCTTAAAAGAAAGCCAGTTAGAAGATATTATTAAGGAATCAGAAGAAATAAGAAATATATTAGGGAAAGGTGTTAGAACAGCAAAAAACAAAAATAAGAAATGAGAAATTAGAAATGGAAAACTAAATTTATCTTATATTTTAATATTTAGTTCTTATTTCTTATTTCATACTTCTAATTTGGAGGTTTTATGAACGATAATTTTTTAAAGGCATGTCGAGGAGAAAAAGTTGACTATACACCTGTCTGGCTGATGAGGCAGGCAGGCAGATATATGAAGGAATATCAGGAAGTGCGCTCAAAGGTGGATTTCCTGACGCTCTGCAAGACACCCGAGCTTGCTGCAAAGGTTACATTACAGCCTATCGATGTGCTCGGTGTTGATGCGGCAATACTCTTTTCCGACATACTCATACCTGTTGAAGCCATGGGGATGCACCTTGAATTCTCCGAGAAAAAAGGGCCGATACTCAGTGAACCTGTAAGGAATAAATCAGGCGTTGATAAGCTCGTTATCCCTGATACCGAAGACAGTATGCCTTTTGTGCTTGAAACCATACGAATTCTCAGGCAGGAACTCGAAAACAGGGTTCCGCTGATAGGTTTTTCAGGCGCTCCTTTTACCCTTGCAACTTATATTATCGAAGGCGGAAGCTCAAAAAACTTTGTAAATACTAAAAAGATGATGTATCAGAACCCGGGCCTTTTCAATGCCCTGATGGAAAAAATCACATCAACTGTCATCGAATACCTTTCTTCGCAGATAAAGGCAGGCGCACAGGCAGTGCAGATATTTGACTCATGGGCCGGAATACTGTCTCCATTTGATTATGAAAAAGTTATATTCCCATATGTAAAAAATGCCATAAAATCTTTAAAAAAGTTTGATGTCCCTGTCATCTACTTTGTCAACAACTGCTCGGGTCTGCTTGAGACAGTGAAAAAATCAGGGGCTGATGTTATCGGGATAGACTGGAGGGTTGACATGGAAAAGGCAGTAAAACGTCTCGGGAAAAAGGTCTCTGTTCAGGGCAACCTCGACCCCTGTGTCCTTTTTGGTCCAAAAGAGCATATTGAAGAGAGGGTGCAGGATATCCTTAACAAGGCATTTACTGCAAGGGGACATATCTTTAATCTCGGACATGGGGTCCTTCCTGAGACCCCTGTTGAAAATGCTGTCGCAATGGTAGAGGCTGTTCACAAACTGAGCAAAGAATAGAATCTATTGATGGAATGACATACATTGATAAGGCGATAGTTTTCTAACAGCCACCTCACATTTTTTTGTGAATATATCCAAATTTTGGTGTCAGATAAGACCTGAAAACCTGAAGATCGTACCTGCCTTGACAATCCCCCGAATAGGTGATAATTTTATAAGTACTTGAAAAATAATCAAGAAATTAACTTAATCTCGAAAAAATTGTATGTATAAAATGATCTGGCATCGATATTGTATTATATTTTCATCTATAAGGGTAATTTTTTAATAATGGAAAAGGTATTAGTTGTAGACGACGACAGAATTGTTTTGGATCTGATCAGTGAAGTGGTAAATAAAAGCGGGTTCATTTCCGTTGAGACAGAGGATGGTTTTAAGGCTTTAAAATTGTTTGAGACCGATAAGATCGATGCTGCTATCATTGATCTGAAGATGCCTGGAATAGACGGCATCGAGACAATGCGCAAACTCAGGAAGATAGATAACGGTCTGCCGGTCATCATCCTGACCGCTTATGGAGATATCTCTACTGCGGTCGAAGCCATGAAATACGGGGCATATGATTTTATAACCAAACCACCCGATCTTAAAAGGCTCATTATGATTGTTAAAGAAGCGATCGAAAAAAGGAAATCGGAATCATTAAAAAAAGAACTTGTCAAAAGCCGTGAACAATACAAGACAGAACAATCAACTCCGGAAAAAACTGAAAAGAGGGAGCCGGGGAAATGCAAACACCTGTCAGAGCGCGAGTATGAAGTGTTGTATTTGACGGCGCTGGGTCACAGTTGTTCCGCAATTGCGATTAAGCTGTCCATCAGCACTCGCACTGTGGAAACCTACCGCGAAAAGATGTTGAGAAAACTTGGATTGAACAACAAGACAGACCTGATACAATATGCCATTAAGGAAAAGATTATCCCGTAGAATCCTGACAGAGTTGTTTTATCTTATCCCTATAAGACGCACTGAATTTATACAGTTATTAACCCCGCGATTAAATGTCGACTGCGGGAATCTTTCTTTCAACCTTGCGAAGAAGGATGCCCCGAAACAAATTCGGGACATGGCAAGCCCATGTAATACGTTATTTAATTGCCGGAGTAATATTAATCCGCCAATTTAATACCTGTAATTTTAATAATCAGGACCTCCTGCTGCCCCTACCGCAGTTTTCATCACTTTTCATGAGGTTATTGCCTATCCGTAGATTCTACGGATAGGCAAGATATTTTAATAGGGTTATTATGTAAACAGTAAGATTTAAAACCAATAGTTATTGTTTGGAGGAGCCATATATTGTCATCATATCGTAAGATCTTCGGGGACTTTTTTGGGAGGACGAAGTGACTACTCAGAATCTCATCGATAAATCTCAAAAAGATTCTACACCCGAAGAATTTCAGGAAATACTGGAATATGTTAGGGAGTTACGCG
>JAKAKQ010000061.1 GCA_021813425.1 Nitrospirota bacterium | reverse complement strand
GGTGTTGAAGTTCCAGTATGTCCCTTTCCCTACCTTATTTCCTCCTCTTTCCTTTAACATTGTCTTACCCTCCTTTTTTCTTTCTTCCGTTTTCTTGATTATAGGATAACTCAATCAAAAGCCCTTAACAATTGGAAGAAGTTCCTATTTCATATAGGAATCTGTTCTTAATTAAGGCGGGAATAAGTCTCTGGGTTATTCTTAACGGTCAAAAACGCAAAAAAATCATGTATTTATCATCTCAAGCCCTTTAGCGGCCCTGTCATTGAGATGATCGTATTTCAATGCCTTTTCAAATGCGTTCTTTGCCCTTGTCTTGAACCCGAGTTGGAGATATATATAACCAAGTTCTGCGATAAAGTCTGGGTTATAAGGATCCAGATGTACCGCAATTTTTATTGACTCTTCAGCATCTTTTATCTTCTTGTTCTTAAGGAGAGAGATCCCATAAAAGTAATGATATTCTGGTACAGAATTATCGAGATATACGGCCTGGCCAAACAATATAAGCGCCTGTTCATGCTTGTTATTAATGAAGAAGCTTTTGCCTTCTTCAAAACGCATCCTGGCCAACTGTTTGTTCTTATCGCCCTGATTTATATCAGCAGCGGGTGTTGAATCCGTTTTTTGTATATCTTTCGGAGTAGTAAGGACTTTGTAAGCCTCATTTATATATGCAAAGATAGTGTTTAACTTCTCTTTTAATGAATCTGACTGGAAATGCAGATGCATGTCTGGATGAAACTCTTTCGCCTTTTTATAATATGCACTTTTTATTTCATCCAGCGAGGCCTTTCTGCTTATATCAAGAACACCAAAGTAGCCAAGCGATTTATATTCCCGATAAAGTTTTTCGATTTTATCCACAACCGCCGAATCAATTTCAGGCTCGGGCTCCTTAAGGATTTCTTCCTTGAAAACTGAAGGCTTTACAACCCCCTTCTCAATAACCTCGATTATCTGCGTGTTGTAAAGTGCATAGATGGTTTTAAGGGTTTCTGATTTATCCAGGGGAGACATGGTGATGATATCTTCAATTGTCCTGTTGCCATCTATCAGTGACAATATCTCTTTATCGTTATCGTCTAAGCTGATCTCCTGAAACAGGTTTATTGGGTTTGATGAATAATTTAAGACAGAATCCATTGGCGGGCAGTTTACCCTGATTTTTTCAAAATCCTTTATCGTTTTTATCCCGCGGTAAATAAGGTTTCCGGTGCTTAATTTAAGAATGATCACCTCATCTATTGGAAGTGGATTATCTTCAAATACAAAAGTGCCTTTATCGATATTGAACAGGTTGAGTATTATATTTTCAACCTGATAGCGTACAGCCCAGATCAGTTCAGCGGGCGTAAGGTATCCGAGTTCCACAAGAACCGTTCCCTGCCGTTTGCCGGTCTTTTTCATGAATTCGACAGACTTGTTATATTGGTCGATATTGATCTTTCCTATCTCAAGCAGTATTTCCCCAAGTCGCTCGTCTTCCTGATTCGATGCTGAAAAGATAACATCCCCCTGTTTAAAGTAAACTTTCTTTGTGGATAAATCAGTATCGATCCTCAAAATGCCTGTGTTGCCGAGCTTCTGAAATCCTACGAGAATATCAGAAAGTCCGTAGTTGCTTAAACTCCCGCTTAAAGAACCTAATTTCTGGATTCCGACCCTGAGTCCGGAGAACATCTCCCTGTTCCATGCAACCTTTGCGGTTGTATCGATATCGATATTATCGATTTTAATGTTAAAGGAATCGGGATTGAGGTGAGATTTGTCTTTTGTAATAAAACCGACCCCTCCAACAGAAAAATCTGTTATTAATGCATTGAGGGATTTTCCTTCTACTATCAAACTGCATTCCAGGTTTAATCTGTGCCTTGGGAAAATTCTTTTATTGTGGGAATTTGAGACAAACATTGAAAAATAATAACAATAATGAAATAATGAGGTCAATTTATAAATGTAAATAAATATTAAATAAATAATTAACCTTAAAAATTATCTTACAGGTTTCAACTTATTGAGAGAAAAACAAGAAATTACCTGAGAGGGAATTCTAATGTTATTACCTGACCGGATTTTCCAGGTACACCGATGTCTTTTCCATTAAAATTTAATGTAACTCCGTCGGCATTACCTATCTTCAAGGTAGCATTCTCTTAGAATTTCCAGTTCTTTGCCTGTCCAGGCTGAAGAAGTATCTCTTCTGATCCCCCGTTTTCAAACGTTATATGTACCCATGTCGTGTCGCTTGCTTTTATATCAATGTTATGCTCCCTGGATTCAGGAATCGACTGTTCGATTTCAGAAGGATTAGTTATTTCTGTATGTGCGGGTTTTGTTACAGGGGCTTTATTTAAATTTGATTGTGGTTTATTACCTGAATCTTTTGATAAGTTATAAAATACAATGAAAACAACTGATGCTGCTAAAATGACAGATATGAAATACAACATCATAGGGCTTTTCTTTTTAGAGGAGGCTATAGGGATTATGGTGGAAGGTTTGGGCTGGGATAAATGGTTTGAGTAATATTGAATGATTGGTTCCGGATCTACATCCAGATATCTGGCATAGCACCTGATATAACCTTTTGTATATACCTCGACAGGAAGCCTTTCAAATGCGTTATTTTCGATCGCCTTAAGGTAGTCGGTCTTAATTTTCAGTTCGGCTGCTATCTCACCAATATTAAGACCTGAATCCTCGCGCCTCTTTTTTAAAGTTTCTCCGGTCAAAACCCTTTCCTGTCAGGAGTTTTTCTATAAATTAACATAATGTTTTTCATTATATCAAAATAAAAATTATATCCATCCCTGAAAAGAATATGAAAAAGATAATTGTAAACCATATATGCTAATATAGGTTTACAATGGACAGAGTAGTAATAACCGGCATCGGGGCTGTTACACCCCTTGGTAATAAATTTAATGACTCATGGTCTGCTGCGAAGGCAGCTAAGTCAGGGATAAAGCCAATAACGAAGTTTGACGTATCAGATTTGCCATGGAGGTTTGCCGGAGAATTAAAGGATTTTGATGCTAAAACATATCTTTCTCAAAAGGAAACGAACAGGCTCGACCCGTTTATTCAATATGCAGTTGCAGCTTCGATTATGGCAGCCGAAGATGCAGGGCTGATTGAGAGAGCAGAGAGCAGAGAGCAAATGGTAAAGTGGAAGAAAGAGAAAAGCTATGAAATTCCTGAACATGACTATCTGACTTCCGGCGGGGTTATCATTGGTTCAAGCAGGGGAGGCATAAGTGGCATAGAAAAGGCTTTGCTTAGAAAACAGAACTCAGAGCCCGGAAATCAGTCGACAAAACGCAAGTCTGGAAACTTACATTTATCTCCATATCTCATGCCGTCAAGCACCATCAGTATGGCCTCGTCGTATGCTGCACAGCTTCTTGGGATAAAGGGATACTGTCTCGGCATTTCCAATGCATGTGCCTCAGGAGCAAATGCCATAGGAGAAGCCTATAGATTATTAAAAGCAGGTTACAGGGGGCCTGTTATTGCAGGCGGTTCTGAAGCCCCGGTATGCAGGTTGTGTATTGAAGGGTACGGAGTTTCAGGAGCACTTTCAAAAATTAATGATTCATCTGCAAGCAGGCCTTTTGATAATAAGAGGGACGGTTTTGTTCTTTCGGAGGGAGCGTGTGTGATCGTACTTGAGAATTTTGACAGCGCTGTAAAGAGGGGTGCAAACATATATGGTGAAATAATAGGCTATGGCAACACAAACGATGCCTTTCATCAGACAAGACCGGACAGTGAAGGGGAGGCAAGGGCTATAGAAACGGCAATGTCTGAAGCAGGCGTTGTTCCTTCTGAAGTTGATTATATAAGTGCGCACGGTACATCAACACCTCTTGGTGACAGGGTCGAAGCAGAAGCTATTAAAAAAATCTTTGGAGGCATATCTTCGACTACTCCCGTCAGTGCGGTCAAATCCATGACCGGCCATATGCTTGCAGCATCCGGGGCGCTTGAGGCGGCATTTACTGTCATGAGTATTAAGGAGAGCATTATCCCGCCTTCAATCAATCTTATTGAAAAGGACAGAAACTGTGATATCAATGTGATAACAGAAAAAACAGAGAAAAAGATCAATGTTGCGCTTTCCAATTCTTTCGGATTCGGGGGGGTTAATGCTGTTTTGGTTCTAAAGAGATTTTTATAAAAAAGAATGCAATTGAAAATTTATAGTTTTATAGAAAGAAGCTATATCGCCTTTTCATAAATCCTGTATTTTTTGTATAACCTTCCGCCGACCATCTCGATTATCCTCTGGATAGGGATATTATCCTCAAGTACCCACGAGAATTCGACCCTTTTATAGTTCCCTTTTTTGATCGGCTTGAACCCTTCCCTGAAAAGCAATGCTTCTACGCCGGTGTTGCGGTACTCTCTTTTGATCCCGAGAAGCATCAGCCTTAAATCTTTTATTCTTTTTGAATAATACAGCGCCTTTGCAATGCTTACGGGGTTTAATCTCCCGTTCATTTTTCTGAGGACGAAGTTAAAATCAGGGACCATGCCCATAAATCCAACTGGCTCTTTGCCGTTTTCAGCAATAAGCGTCATCTCGGGTATGACGATCTGTTTCAGCCGTTCTGTTGTATATTGAAGTTCCTCATCAGTCATCGGGATAAAACCCCAGTTCTTCTCCCATGCTGAATTGTAAACATCCTTGAAGATCATCATTTCTGACATGAAGGACTTCATGTTTATCGGTCTTACAGTTATCCCCCTTTTATCTGCAATGGCAGCCACCCTTTTTATTTTTTCAGGAAGCTTATCCTGAGTTTCATAAATATAGGCATACAGGTCCTTTATCTTTTTCATGCCGTAATCTACGGAAAGGTCATTATAGTAAGAAGGGTTGTAAGGCATCATCAGGAAAGGGGGTTCATTAAATCCTTCGGTTAAAAAACCGCATTCTTCATTGGTCGAAAAGTTCATCGGACCTCTCATGGCCTCCATCCCGTTTTCTTTCAGATAAGAGGCCGACCTGTCAAAAAGTGCCTCTGAAACTGCTGCATCGTTTATGCAGTCAAAGAACCCGAAAAATCCTGTTCTTTCTTTATGGCAATCATTATGTCTTTTGTTAATAAACGAGATTATCCTTCCAGCGATTACACCATTATTTAATGCGATAAAGTATTTCGCAACGGCATGATGAAAGAAGGGATTTTTATCTGAGAAATGCATTTTCATTTCTCTGTTTAATTGTGGAACAAAGAAAGGATCTTTGGAATATAACGAAAGAGGGAATCTTATAAAGTCATCGAGGGATTTTTGGGCCTCAATGACTTCTATCATCCAATTATGCCCAGCGCCCTGCCAACTTTTTCGAAAGCGTTCAGAACCCTGTCAAGGTGTTCGTCTGTGTGTGTAGCCATGTA
>JAKAKQ010000385.1 GCA_021813425.1 Nitrospirota bacterium | reverse complement strand
ATAATGTGCCTGGACCAGATCACTGGTTTTCAGAAGACCCCATAGGGCTGAAAGAGTGGTGTGCCTCGATAAAGAAGGCATATACAATGATGGGTGACCATATTGTGAGGCCTGCTAAATCTGAAATGCCCATGAGGCTTCTGGCGCGTCGCAGCATCGTTGCATTAAAAGAAATTCATCGTGGTGAACTACTGAGCTCCGGAAATATAGGCCTGAAGCGGCCTGGTGACGGACTTCCAGCTGCTCTTTTTGATAAGATAACAGGATTAAAAGCTGCTAAAAGCATTGAAAAGGGCAGTCTATTAAAATGGGGTGATTTCGAATAATGGATTTGAAAGAATTCCAGAAATTATTTGCAAATTTTACGCATTTTAAGAAAAACAAGTTCCATCCTTTAGTATGGATCGTCGGCGAACCCGAAATCGGTGAAGGTGTATATATAGGTGGAATGTCTGAAATTAATGCTAATGGCGCCAAAGTTGTGATTGGTAACAATTGCGATGTCGCCTCTTTTGTTTCTATTAACTGTGCAGATTCACATAAGAAATGCATTGGACTATCCGATGAAGTTGAACGCAAGGATATTATTATTGGAGATAATGTATTCATTGGCTCACATAGTGTTATCAAGGGCGGGGCGAAAATCGGACATCATTCGGTTGTGGCTGCGGGAACGATAGTAGAAGGTATAGAAATACCTCCTTATTCATTAATATATGGGACGCCCATGATGGTTAAAGAGAGATATTATGAAGAAAAGCTCAAGAAATGAATGTTCTGCCTCACAATAGACCGACATTTGGGACAGAGGAAGAACAAGCCGTGGTTAGGGTTATTCGTTCCGGCTGGGTTGCCCAGGGCGTAGAGGTAGAAAATCTTGAAGATGAGTTTTGCGGTTTTCTTGGACTGCCGTACAAACATGCTGTTGCCTTATCAAGCGGTACTGCTGCATTATTCATGGCTTTATGGGCTCTGGGTGCAAGGGGAAAGAAAGTAGCTTTTCCTGTTTATGCCTGTGCAGCATTAAGGAATGCTTTATCACTTATAGGCTCGGATGAGATCCTTATTGATACGGCCCCCGGCTCTCCGAATATTAGTATAAATGCACTCAGACAGGTAAGCACAGATATTGCGATTATACCTCATATGTTTGGTATCCCTATCAGTACCTCAGGATTAGATAGTATTGCCGTAATCGAAGATTGTGCACAGGCTATAGGCGCTATGGTGGATGGAGTCCAGGTTGGATTGCAGGGCAGAGCAGGGATATATTCTTTTTATGCAACAAAGCTCATTACAAGTGGTGGACAGGGGGGAATGTTTGTTTCTAAAAATAAAGATTTGGTTGATGCAGTCAGGGACTATAGAGAATTTGACCAGAGAAGGGATGATAAAAAGCGGTTCAATTTTCAGATGACTGATCTTCAGGCGGCTGTAGGAAGAGAGCAACTGAAGAAACTTCCTGAATTCCTGAATAAGAGATCGGAAATCTTCGGCAAATATAAAGAAGCCGGACTGAAGCTGCTCGATATCGATGATTCGAGTGATAATAATCTTATGCCTGTCAGATACAGAGCTGTATTATTAACTGATAAACCTCAAAAAACCATAGCATCACTCGAGATGGCAGGGGTTAAGTCTATTGTGCCTATAGAGGACTGGGAACTATTGGGAGAGCCTGTCCTGTTTCCATCAGCCTTTAGTCTGACAAAAAAGACGGTATCCTTACCTATCTACCCTTCCTTATCGGAAGAAAATATCAAAACAGTGATCTCGGCTATAGAACGATTATGATACTATCTGCGCATCAGCCGGTATATTTACCATGGCTTGGACTTTTTCACAAGATTGCATTAGCAGACAAGTTTATCTTCTTTGATAAGGTTCAGTATGTTCCCAAGGATTGGATTAACCGGAACCAGGTAAAAAGTCCACAAGGTCCGGTAATGTTAACAGTTCCGGTACTCAGAAAAGGGTACCTAAGTAAAACAATTGCTGATATTGAGATAAATAACGATTTACCCTGGGCACGCAAACACTGGAAGACGTTATTGTTGAGTTATGGAAAAACTAACTTTTTTAAGCAATACGCTGATTTTTTTGAAGATTTATATAACAAGCAATGGCATTTTCTATCGGATCTGAATTTTTATATGCTAAAGTGGTTTCTGAAAACAATTGGGATAAGCACGGCTCTGGAGAAGGCCGGCGATTTTAATTTCGAAGGCGCTAAATCTGATTTAGTCTTGGATATGTGTTTGAAACGAGGAGCGGATATTTATATATTCGGCGCTCTGGGCAGGGACTACGCTGATGTTGAAAAATTCATTGCATCAGGTGTAAAACCTTTTTTCCAGTCTTACAGACATCCGATTTATAAACAATTGTATGGCGATTTTTTACCTTATATGAGCGTAGTTGATTTGCTCTTTAACGAAGGGCTAAACTCTCTGGAGATTATTATGTCAGGGAACATTACTAAAGATGACATACTCGGCAATATAGAAGATAGTGTACAACTATAGACTTGCTGTTACGAAGTTCAATTCAACAGGTTATTATAATTAAAGAACTCTTGAAGGAGATAAAAAATGAAAATCAAAAAGAGAAAAATCGTTTCAAATAAAAAAGATGCATTGAATTATGAAAGTTTCATTCATTTATTCAATAAATGCCCGATTCCGGAAGATGAAAAAATGAACCACCTTGGACTTTTTATAAAAAGACAGGCTATGTCCCGAATAATTTTTATGTATGAATTATATAAAAAGATAATCGGCGTTCATGGTGTAGTAATGGAATTTGGTGTGCGTTGGGGACAAAATCTGGCCTTATTCGAGAGCTTTAGGGGCATGCTGGAACCCTTCAATTATAACCGAAAAATAATAGGATTTGATACGTTTGCCGGATTCCCTTCTGTCTCTGATAAAGACAAATTGACTCAGAAGGGAGACATGAATGTAACAAAGAATTATGAAGTGTACTTGGATCAAATTCTTCAAAGTCATGAAAATGCAAGCCCTATTCCCCATATTAAGAAATACGAATTGGTTAGAGGTGATGCAATATTAACTTTTAAGGAATATCTCCGCAAACATCCTGAAACCATCATCGCGTTTGCATATTTTGATTTTGACATTTATGAGCCAACTAAAATATGTCTGGAACTGTGTCGCGACAGGTTTACCAAAGGGAGCATTATCGGATTTGATGAGTTAAATCATCCGGACTGGCCAGGAGAGACCGTTGCGTTAAAAGAAGTCCTGGGATTAAACAATATAAGAATTGAGCGAATTCCTTTTATGCCAAGCAGTTCATATATAGTATTTGAATAATTTGACAGTACCTTAAAAGAGGATATCCATGTCTTTTTCTAAAGAGTGGGATGAAAGGTATAATGCTAATACTAACCTTAGTATCTGGCCATGGTCTGACGTGGTCTCTTATGTTATGCGTTATGCTCGCCCAAACACTGCAGACTGTAGAGTGTTGGAACTCGGTTGCGGAGCCGGGGCCAATATCCCCTTTTTCCAGAATTTGGGAGTTCAGTATTACAGTATAGAGGGCAGCATAAGTATTGTGGAAAGATTATGGGAAAGATTCCCGGCCCTAAAAGACAGAATTGTTGCAGGAGATTTTACAGCGGATATTCCTTTTCCGGAGCAGTTTGATTTAATAGTTGACAGGAGTTCCCTTACTCATAATACAACTTCAGCAATCCATGGATGCCTGGAACTTGTATATCAAAAATTAAAGCCGAACGGAAAGTTTATTGGGATCGATTGGTTCTCAACATTACATCCCGATTCAAAAAACGGCGTTCCTGATGAAGATATATATACCCGAAGGGATTATACCCATGGTCAATTTGCCCATGTCGGTCGTGTGCATTTTTCTGATAAAGCACATTTATTGGAACTCTTCAGTAAGTTCGAGATTACCATAATGGAACACAAGATCATTCAGCGAGAAATACCCGAAGCCGGTTTAACACTTGCTGTTTGGAATTTTGTCGCAGTGAAGCCTAACCCTTTGAGGATTAATATAAAATGAAAAAGAATATACTGTTTATAAACCCGCCTTCCTTGCCATTCGAGGACATTGTTGCAGGTTTTACCAGCGAAAGCTTGAGAACTCAGCCTGTAAGCATGCCGTTAGGAATTCTATACCTTTCTGCTTGCGTCAAGAGATATAATCAAGTGGGTAGTGTTGAGATCCTTGACTATGCTCTTAAAATAAATGAAATAGCAAAATATAAGAATATAGAAGATTTCATAATAAAGATAGCGCAAAGAGATGTTAGAAGTGTGCCTGACATTTTGGCTTTTTCACTGATATTTTCGACTTCGCATCGATTTTTTGAAGTATGCGTAAACATACTGAAGACCTTATGGCCGAATGCTGTTCTCATTGTCGGGGGAACTCACGCCACAAATAGTGCAAAATATTTGTTGGATAATAAAAATGTTGATTTTGTCGCAAGGGGAGAAGGAGAAGAGGCATTTTATGAATTTGTCAGACAATATTCTGAACTTGGATATGTTGATATAAAAGGCATATATTCAAAAGAAAAAATTGAATCAGCAGCATATCTGGATTTATGCGATTATGCCCATGATCTGGACTCTTTACCATTTCCTGATTGGGAACTGATTGACATGGGAGCTTATATAACTGCGAAAGGCAGGAAGAGAGAAATCGGTAGTTCGGCTGGAAAAAGAATTGCCTCTCTTATGACCACCAGAGGATGTCCTTTTCAATGTACATTCTGCTCCTCCCACACTGTGCATGGAAGGAAAATGAGGTTCCGATCAGTTGAAAACGTTATAGAAGAAGTGGAGACTCTCCATAAGCGTTTCGGCATAAAATTATTTATTCCCGAGGACGATTTGTTTACAGCAAATCAGAACAGGGTAATAAATCTGCTTACAGCCTTAGAAAACCTTGGGATCCCGGACTTCGAATTACAGTTTCCCAGTGCTTTATCTGTCAGTACTCTTAACGAAAAAGTTATGGATGCATTGATAAGGGCGGGGACGAAAATAATAAATATTGCGATTGAATCGGGTTCTGAATATGTTCAGAAGCACATTATAAGGAAAAATTGTGATTTACAGAAAGCGAAATGGATCGTGGCCTACTTGAAAAGTAAGGGGATTATGATCAGATGTTATTTTATTTTTGGGTTTCCATTAGAAACGAAGGAACAAATGATGGAGACTGTAGAATATGCTAAATCCCTGAAAGCTGATTGGGCTGTTTTTAGCATTGCGATCCCATTAGTAGGTTCGGAAATGTACGATCAATTTATTCAAATGGGCTATATTACCAATGAAAGCGATGTCTGGTCCAAGTCTTTTTTTCAAAGAAGAATGTTTGATACTAAAGAAATATCAGCAAATGAGCTGGAGGAGCTTACATATCGGGTAAATTT
>JAKAKQ010000322.1 GCA_021813425.1 Nitrospirota bacterium | reverse complement strand
ATCAGGTCCTCAATATTTTGAGTACTTATAAGCATTGTCGGGACCACGACCAGAGTGCGCAATTCCGGTGGAATTCCCTTGGATAAGTCCATTCGAGGCAGCGGGTGCGGCATCACGAGTAATGTCGCCAACCAGTTCGTTAGGGCTACGGCCAGATGACTTCCGCAAAGGAGCGAGAGAAAACCGATCAGCCCGAGTGCCCAGCCATCTAAACCATCAGCATGCGCCTTCGCCAGTAAGCTCAAGCTGAAGATCGTTGTCATCAGCATGATCGTGCCTGCGTACAGCAGCAAGGGAACCCGTGAGCTCAATTTTCGAAGGGCATCAGAAACAGAAAAACGCACTTTTGCTAACTGCTCAAGCTCAGCCAGTCCCTTGTCTATCAGGTAAAAGCCGACATGTGCCGCGCGATCGTCAGAGCCATTTTTGGCTGCAGATGCACGCGCAAGCCGGAGCGCTTCAGCCGCCACCTCGCTTTCGGAAAGCAGCCCGTTCTTCGCAATCTTCTCTACAACATGGCGGTAGCGGTCACGGGTTGAGAAATCCATCTTGCCGTAAACTCCGCCCGTGTCCTCACGCAGGGTCTTCTCCACAGTACTCATCGTCTCCACGAACGTACGCCAGTCCATCGCACCCAGGAAACGGATGCTGCCGATGCTGTTGCTCATTGAGACCTGATCAGCAGCCTGTTGCTGGTTCTCCGACTGCACCAACTGCTTGATTGTCAGTCCGCACTCGGAGAGGCGCTGCTCGATCCAGGTAAGCGGCATTGCCAAAGCTGGACCCTGCCCCTGCAATCGGCGCGTTAGTTCCGCAACAAAAGAACTCACCATGGGCGGATCCGAACGCGCCATGTCCGCGATCACCAAAACAAGGTTCTTCGGGTCCTTCCCGGCAATCTCCGTCATCTGGTCCGCCCAGTAGTCGGCGAGGTTTCGGTCAATCCTGTCAGCGGCAATCCGGGCTGCAACGCGCCGGAGATTCTCGATCAGCGCCAGGCGCAACATAATGGGGATTGCCCACAATTCGCCCAGCTTCAGGGCAGTAACCGTCTGATAGGCTGCCACGAAACTGCTGAGACTCTCAGGGTCTACCCGCCCATCGCCATGTGAGATCGTCTCCAGCGCAATGTCATAAACGCGTGGAAGACCGGCCGATGGACCATTCAGCAGTCGAGGCAGTTCCCGGCTGTAACCTTTCGGCAAGTGTCTTCTGGCCGTGCGAATCTGCTCTTCAATAAGATAGAAGTTATCGAGCAGCCATTCCCCGGCCGGCGTAATACGGCGGCCTGCCTTAATAGCCTCGGTCAAGAGATTGCGGACTTCGAGCAGCACGCCTTCATTATCAGCCAGCCGCGTCAGAAGCCGGTTCTGTGCATGTTCCAGCCCCAACTTGTGCTGACCCGCCAGGGTCTTACCATGCTGCTCCATCTGATCGCTGCTGAACAGTTCCGACCGCAGCGGCGGCTCAGTGACGGCGCACTTTTGTAACCGGCTGTTTCCTCGGAACCCCGCCCACAAATGGGACAGGTCCCCAAGGA
Organism: Nitrospirota bacterium; assembly: GCA_021813425.1. Lineage (GTDB taxonomy): Bacteria > Nitrospirota > Thermodesulfovibrionia > Thermodesulfovibrionales > UBA6898 > JAKAKQ01. The sequence goes on along the minus strand of JAKAKQ010000322.1, from coordinate 3,898 downwards.
TGCGTTTGCTGCTTATCTTCAAGTTCGAGGTCTCCTTCTGAGAAGCGAAGTCTCAGCAAATAGGATAGCAATCATGGTGGTAGTTTTTGACTATCCCTCTTCGGTAGTCGGTGGTTATTAATAGTCGTCCCAGTTATGTTGTAATCTACATCATTATTATAGCAGATTGTTATCTTGAAGGTTTCAGTCAACTCATGGTAGAAGGACGTTACGAAGCATAATAATACTTACAGGAACAAAAGGCCGGACATCGCATCGGCGATGCTTTTCATTGGTCCCCCTGTACGCTGCAATGAAGGCTGACACCCCCCCTTTCCTATGGTACCATACCGGAAAAATGGAGTGGTCACTGCCTAACTCATCACTGCACAACTGTTCGGCGACACGCAATCCCGTTTTTTCATGAGCACTTCCTTCCTCGCATTCCTCGCTATTTCCCTTGACAAACTGTTTGAGTACCTGTTATTTTAAATACAGAATTTTAGAAGTTTTTTTGCGTTTATGAGGCCACAAAGACTTTTTGACTTTGCGGCCTTTTTTATTTGTTGAGACCTTCTGAGATTTTAGTTTTAAAAAAAGGAGGTAAAAGAAATGGCTAATGGGACAGTAAAGTGGTTCAACGATTCAAAGGGTTTTGGCTTTATCACAAGCGAAGACGGCAGTGATGTATTTGTCCACCACACTTCAATCCATGGCAACGGCTTTAAGAGCCTTGCCGAGGGTGACTCAGTAAGCTTTGATACCGAAAAGGGACCGAAAGGCCCCAAGGCAACCAATGTAACAAAGCTGTAATTGACCGACAAAATCCCCCCTTATGTTTGCGGGGGGGATTTTTTTATTTTTGGAAGTGGAAGCAGCATCCTGCTGACACCTGCAAAAAGTTGAAAATCAAGCCGGATACGCCGAATTATATACTTTATATTCAGTGAGGTTCGTTACAAAGGAGAAAACAACATGGATAATATTATGAGTGAAATTAAAATGAGGGAGAAGAAGAGAATTGTGTTGGTTGCGCACGACAACATGAAAAAGGAATTGCTTGAATGGGCGCTCTTCAATAAAAACATCCTCTCACAGCACGAGTTGTTCGCAACAGGCAGTACCGGCAAGATACTGATAAATGCGTTGGAAATGCCTGTGAATTGTTTTAAAAGCGGTCCTCTTGGAGGTGACCAGCAGATTGGCGCGAAAATAGCAGAAGGGGGCATCGATATGGCAGTTTTTTTTTGGGACCCTCTTGAACCGCAACCTCATGATGTAGACGTCAAGGCGCTTCTTAGAATCGCAGCTGTCTATAACATTCCGATTGCCTGCAACAGGGCAACTGCCGACTTCATTATTTCATCTCATCTTATGAATGAAGTTTATGAACGAATCGTTGTCGACTATGATCTCACCCAAAAAACAAGGAATGACATGTTTGCTCAGGATGATGAATTACAGAATTGCAGACAGTCTGTTGACACCTTGTAGCAAGAATTAACCTCCAGTCACGTTTCCAACTCTTTCTGCCTCAGTGTGCAAAAGGGGGGTCTTGTTTCCTCAAGCATGACGGGGTCTTATGCAGTTATATACATTTTTTTGGAAAGTCGTTGCGCTCTCGCGTTATGCGCCTAAAAGTTATGAAGCCCTGAGAACCATTACCATTTGGCGCCCGTCCATCTTGGGCTGGGATTCTACCGTTGCGATATCCGCCAGTTCCAACGCCAATCTGTTCAAAACACTCACCCCCAGGTCCTGGCGGCTAAATTCTCGTCCTCTGAACCGAATGGTCACTTTAACCTTGTCCCCGTGATCGAGAAACTTCCGCGCATTACGCTTCTTGAACTCATAATCGTGGATATCGATCATGGGGCGCATCCTGATTTCCTTGAGTGTAAGGGTCGTTTGATTTTTTTTGGCCTTCCGCTCTTTCTTGCCTTCCTCGAACTTGAACTTCCTATAGTCCATGATCTTACATACCGGCGGCTCAGCCTGCGGGCTGATTTCCACGAGATCCAAATCCCGTTCTCCGGCGATCTTCAATGCAGCATCAATATCCATTATGCCGATTTGCCCTTCATCGGCGACAACCCGTATCTCTTTTGATTTGATCAGCCGGATCTGGTTGTTTACGCGGGTCTTGTCTACAACCCGCCCGGGCGATTCTCGTCTTTGATTAACTATGGTGTGTCCTCCTTTTTGCCGGTCTCTGTCCTGCATGCATCGTGCACAAGAACCGGCATTTATTATAGTGTAACATGTTTACTCGATAAGATATTTTATTAATATTCCCAATGCAGCAAGAAGCACAAAAAACCGTGCCAAATTTATGCTCTGCGCATCCTCAGGGCGTTCTGCCTTCAGCCTTTTCTTTCTTCGCTTTTCTTTTTTCTTTCAGGGTGTGCTGTGGTTTCTTCTTTGCATTTGCCTTTTGCTTACTTTTTTCTTTGCTCATGCGATGCCTCCTTAATAAGATCTTCCCTCATTTTACCGCATCCCCCAGAATAGTCAACATGAATACCCACCTCCATCGCGCCTGATCATGTCTTAAATCGCATTATGGAAATCTTTATAGCACTTTACGAGGTAGACTGCTACGGAGTACTTCAACCCCTCTACTGTCATTGTAAGGTTGATGTTCCAAGGATGGTTTGGAAAGCAATAAATGCATATATATGTAAAAGCCGCATCCCTCACATGATTTGATCCTTTTGGCGTGCTTACCATGCACCTTGCCCCCACATAATGTCTTTGCCACGAGCCAGCACGATCTGCCGGCCTTCTGATCAACCACAGGGCATAATGAATCCTTTCCATGACCGCAGTTATTGTAATCCCAGCATTGCATATTTTTGTTACTTTCCATAATCCTTCCCCCTTTTTTAAAAACGACTCACATTAAGAGCACATACGTACTTTAACACAAAAGCTCATTATTGATTTTACAGAAATGACTTAACAAAACACTTAATTCATTCAATGAATCTCTCATTGATCAAGGCAACGAACTCCTCCCGCCTGATAATACTCTCATTGACAACAAGACACGCCTGTTGGTAGTATTTATTCATACCAGGGAAAGGAGTGAAACAATGGCAACAGCGGTCAAAAAAACAATATCACTTCCACCGGACCTCGCCGCCGAGGCCGAGACGCTCGCAAGGGAAGAGGGGAAGACGCTGAGTGCGGTCATCCAGGATGCCCTTAGGCTCGCCAGGCAAGAGAGACTGAAAGGAGAATTCCGGGACATGCAGGGATACTGGTCCAGGAAGGCGAAAGACAAGGGAATACTGACGGAGAAAGACCTCGAAAGATATCTCAGGAAATGAGGGTAGTCTTTGATACGAATATTTTCATTTCTGCATTGACCCTGCCCGGCGGTAAGGCGGAAGCTGCGGTGCTGAGGATTATCGACTGCGAAGATACCCTTGTTATATCCCGTGAGATCATCGATGAAGTACTGACGGTGCTGTCCAGGAAATTCAGCAAAGATGCAGAAGCATTAAGCAGAGTGGCAGTCAATTTTGCAGGCATTGGGGAGATCGTACGTCCTGCTGAAAGACTGAATGTTCTCGACGATGGATCTGATAACCGTATCCTCGAATGTGCGGTTGCGGGCAATGCCGAGGCGATTGTCACTGGCGACAAGGCCATGCTTATGCTGAAGAAGTACCGGCATATAAGGATCATTACCCTCAGTGAGTTCTTGAGAAAAAGGGAGTGAAAGAAAAAAGGAGATAGACATTCATTGTAAGGAACACAGGTTCCCAAAAGGCAAGAATATAACTCACAATACCAAAGGAGGCATACAATGGGAGACAAAGGCGGCAAAAAGGACAAAGAGAAGGGCCAGAAACAAAAGGCGAACAAACAGGCAAGGAATCTAAAAGATAAGAAGGACAAACAACCAAAAAGC
>JAKAKQ010000200.1 GCA_021813425.1 Nitrospirota bacterium | reverse complement strand
TCTGAGTAGAGGGATGGGATGGGCCGTATCTTAAGAAGAGCGCAGTACCAAACGATCCATGGAACAAGCCTTACCAGTACCAGTCCCCCGGCGCACACGGAGAATACGACCTGTTTTCGTACGGCAAAGACGGCACACAGGGCGGTGATAGTGGGAACAAGGACATTACAAGCTGGGAATAGGGGATTTACCCCGTTAGAAAAAACCCCTTATAAAAAGGGACTTACCTCTCTGACGGGGTTTACCCTTATTGAGCTTATAATCGTACTTTTCATAATCGGGTTGGCAGCATCTGTTGTAATCGTATCTGTTGGGAGGCTTCATGAGAAAACAGTTTTTAATGAAGAGGCAAGAAAACTCTTTCAGACAATAAAACATGCCCGGGAGGTCTCCCTCCTTGAGAGAAAGAATATTGAGTTTAAGATCAAGGAAGATGAAAATAAGTACTGGCTTGACTACGGAGACGGCACGACCTATAACCTGCATTCAGTGCCGCAAAAATTCACCATTACAGGCGAGGCTGTGGTCTTCTTCCCTAAGGGAAACAGCTCAGGAGGTTTGATAAAAATTAATAATGGCAAAGGGAGAGAATATACAATCGAGGTCGACCCTGTCCTCGGCATGCCGGCGATCAAGAGGTTTTAGCCTGCTTGAGGTAATGGTCGCGATTGCCATCCTGGGGGTATCAGTAGTCGCCATCTTCCAGCTTTTTTCTATAAACCTGAGGTCTACAAAAAAGGCAGAAAATAATACAAAGGCGCTATTTTATGCAAGGTCAATGCTTGATGAGGCATACAGCATCCCTGATCCCACAGACTCCGGCAGTTCAATAGAGTTTGAAGAAGATTTCAAAGGTTCAAGGGAAGCAACCTTAAAAGCATCTTCTGAAAATGAAAACGTGAAACTTTATGAGATAACAGTCACCATTACCTGGCCGCCTTCGGGTAATCTGACAATCAAAGGTCTCAGGACGGTTTATGAAAATAACCAATAATAAAGGCTTTACGCTTGTTGAATTAGTTATAGCAATCACACTTTCTATCATTATTATCATAATACTCTTTGCTGCGATGAGGCTCGGCTACAAATCACAGGAAAAGGGCACGGAAAAGGCAGAGATAACCCAGAAGATACGGATCATCGGTGACAGGATTACGTGGCTTGTCAGAGGCGCCTACCCCTTCTCAATTAGAAAGCCTGATGGACAAAAGATATTTTTCGAAGGGAAATCAGACCAGATCGGCTTTGTTACAACAAGCATTGATACATACGGGAAAGGGCCTGAAGACCTGGCAGGGCTGAAATGGGTCTCGATCTATACTGATAACAGCGGCCTGAAGATAAGGGAAAAGGTATTCTTTTTAGAGGACGCATTCGATGACAGCGGGGGCAAGGTCTATGTGTTTGACCCTGAAGTCAAAAAACTGGAATTCGAATATCTTGACATACCCGAGGATAAAGAACAGGGCGACTGGATATCCGAGTGGGACCCGGATGAAAAGACCTATCTTCCCTCGGCAGTGAGGATAAAGATATCTTTTGAACATAACGGCAAAGATATCTCCATACCGGAAATTATCGCAAAGATAAACGCCTACAAGAAAGATACCTTTTAAACCGCTATTTTATCCTTGAACCTTCCTCAACTTCCTTTTCCGGCATCAGGATAACCGGCACCCCATTAGAGCCTGTTGCCGCAAGGAGCATTCCGTTAGACTCTACACCCATAAGTTTTGCTGGCTGGAGGTTTGTGACCACAACTATCTTTTTGCCGACAAGCTCTTCAGGGCTGTAAGCCTTGCCTATTCCTGCAACGATCTGCCTCTGTTCACCGGTATCGACCTGGAGCTTGATCAGTTTATCGGACTTCTTGACCCTTTCTGCGCTCAGGACCTTGCCTATCTTAATCTCTACTCGTGCAAAATCCTGAATGGAGATTAAGTTTGAGGATTTATCAGAAAATCCCCCCTCGCCCCCCTTTGCCAAAGTGGGGATGGGAGCGGTATCTTTTCCCTTCTCGATACGCGGGAAGAGCTGTTCTCCCTTTGAAACTTTTATCTCATATCCCGGGTCCCAGTCCCACTCACAGCCATTAATCTGAATCTCCTTTGCTTCTTCGGTCAATGATCTCAGCCCGAGCTGTTTCCATATCTTTTCGGTAGTGTCAGGTATAAAGGGATAAAGTGAAACAGCCGTCAGACGAAGCGCATTCCAGAGATCGAATATCACGCCCCTGATGCCTTTGGGGTCGTTCTTTGCAAGCTTCCACGGCTCCCTCTGGGCTATATAATTATTTGCCGCCCTTACCATATCCCATATATGGTCAAGTATGATATTGAAATGAAGTTCAGACCAGTTTTTAATATCATTTGCACTTTTGACAGCAGCAATGCACTGTCCCGGCAGACCCTTTGCCGAAGCAGTATGCGATGCGGGTTTTTCGATCATACCATCAAGATATTTCCCGGCCATGGTCAGGAACCTGCTCAGCAGGTTCCCAAGGTCGTTTGCAAGGTCGGTGTTTATCCTGTTTATAAACGCCTCTTCTGAAAAATCCCCGTCAAGCCCGAAAGGCACTTCCCTGAAAAGAAAGTATCTGAATGCATCGACTCCGTATTTATCGACCATGGCATTGGGGTCAACAACATTGCCGAGGGATTTTGACATCTTTTTACCTTCAACTGTCCACCAGCCGTGCGCAAAGATATTTTTTGGTAGATCAATTTTCAGCGCCATAAGCATCGTTGACCAGTAAACAGCATGTGTTGTAAGAATGTCCTTGCCGACAAGATGATGGTCGGCAGGCCACCAGTCACCCCCCCCTTCGCTCCCCCCCTTAGTAAGGGGGGGAATAGGGGGGGTGCTGTTAGCATCCGGAGCAAGATACTTTGTTGCCGAGAAATAATTCACCAGTGCATCGAACCAGACATAGGTCACATAATCTTCATCAAAAGGAAGGGGGATTCCCCAGGAAAGCCGCTGCTTCGGCCTCGAAATGCAGAGATCTCCAAGGACATTATGCCTGAGGAAACCCAGGACCTCGTTTCTTCGCGTGTCCGGCAATATATATGACGGGTTGTCTTCGATATACTTAATGAGCCTCTCCTGATATTTAGACATCAGGAAGAAGTAGTTCTCCTCATTAATCTGCTCAACAGGCCGCCCGCAATCCGGACAGTTCCCGTCAACCAGATCTTTTTCTGTCCAGAACCTCTCATCAGGTGTGCAGTACCAGCCGGAGTAGGACCTTTTCTCTATCTCCCCCGTGTCCCAGAGCATCTGCATAAGCCCCTGAACAGTTTTAATGTGTTCATTGTCGGTTGTGCGTATGAAGGCGTCATTCGATATGTTCAGCTTGACCCAGAGGTTTCTGAAATTCCCTACCATCAGGTCTGAATGTTCTTTTGGAGAGCGTCCTTTTTCAACAGCCGCCTTTTCGACTTTCTGTCCGTGTTCATCGGTGCCTGTCAGGAAAAAGACTTCTTTTCCTGCAAGCCTGTTATGCCTTGCAAGTATATCTGCTGCAACAGTCGTATATGCATGCCCAATATGAGGGATGTCATTAACATAGTATATCGGGGTTGTTACATAGAATCTCCTATTCATGTTTTTTATGAAATCTCTTTCTATGCCTTCTTCTTCTCTTGTGCCTCCTGTGTCTTTCCTGATCCTCTGCTGTCTGCTGGGGGCTCTGGCTCCCTGTCTGGGCTGGTGTTGCGTCCGGAGGTTTTTCGATACCGCAGCAGATAATTCCCTGAGATTTGCTCCCTAACTCTTCTGATACGATATCCAGTAACTCCTCTTCTTCTGATAACTGAATGCCCTTGTCACCTGAGACGGTAGAACTCTCGGTTGTAACATCATCATATTCATACCCGAGACAGCACATTAATCTCCCGCAGACACCGGACAGCTTCCCGGTGTTAAGGACAAGCTCCTGCTGTTTTGCCATTTTTATCGAGATCGGTTCGAATGAGGTCAGGAAAAGCCTGCAGCAGAGCTCCTTTCCGCAAAGCCCAAGACCTCCTACCAGCTTGGCCTTATCTCGCACCCCGATCTGTCTCATCTCGATCCTTGTCTTGAATTTTGCAGCAAGGTCTTTAACGAGTTCCCTGAAGTCGATTCTGCCGTCTGCAGTGAAATAAAAGACTATCCTCTTTCTGTCGAGTGTAACCTCTGTGCAGACAAGCTTCATCGGGATGCCTCTTGCCATTATCCTTTCAAGACAAAATCCCCTGGTCTCCTTCTCGAATGTTTCGTTGTCCTTTTTCTGTTTAAGGTCTTCCTCTGTTGCAAGCCGAAGAACTTTCTTGAGCTCTTTCTCGGGGTTTTCGATAAAATGCGGGCCTGTCACCACATTGCCTATGCTCAGCCCGAATTCCGACTCGATGATCACAAGGTCTTCCTTATGGACCTCCACACCGTTTACTTCAAAATCATATATCTTCCCGCAGTTCTTGAATCTTATCCCTACAACATTAGGCATATCAGATCGCCAGTTCCTTTCTTAATAGCGAAGCAGTATAGTTCCATGTAACAGACTTATTCAGGTTAAACATCAAAAGATTCCTTAGCTGATTCAATTCACTTTGAATGTTTATTATAACTTTTAGATCAGTAAATTTGCTTAACTTGCTGATGTATTCATGCAGGTCGATATTAATAAGTTTCGAGGTTTCACCGGTTATTTTAAGCACTGCCATATCCCTCAGGATGGTCAATACAATTTCGAACCAGAGATCCATATCCTCTCTCGATGCCCAGCCGTCTTTTTCTGCATTAAGCATGCATTTAAAAAGGTTAAAAAACCATGTCCTTTCCTCAATTAAATCTCCTGAAAGAGCCGTGCCTGGCCTGCCCATCGAAAGCCTTGTCACGAGCTCGATACTTTCTTCATGGATCTTCCCTTCAAGTACATGCCTGCAGGATTCTGAGGAAAGAGGTCCGAAATTAATTCTTGAGCACCTCGATCTTATAGTATCAGGCAGCCTGTCAGGTTTTGATGATATAAGGATTATAATGCTGTCTTCAGGGGGTTCCTCGAGTGTTTTAAGGAACGCATTGGCAGCAGATATGTTCATGGTGTCAGCATCATCCACAACTACTATCTTTTTTCTGCCCTCAAAGGGTTTAAATGAAAGGGACTCATCGATCATCCTGACCTCTTCTATCCTTATCTGCCTCTCCTCGGGCAATACGATCATAAAATCAGGATGTGTACCAGCATCTGTTTTTTTGCATGATTCACATTCGTCACAGGCATCAAACAGTGATGAGTCCACCCCCCCTTTAATCCCCCCCTTGGTAAGGGGGGGCTGGGGGGGTAATGACCCATTACCCATTACCCATATGTCATTACGGTCTTTCTTACAGTTAAGCGCCTTTGCAAAATTAATTGCAGCTGTCTTCTTGCCTACCCCAGGCTCGCCGCAAAAAAGGTAGGATGCGGCAAT
>JAKAKQ010000060.1 GCA_021813425.1 Nitrospirota bacterium | reverse complement strand
GCCATATTTTAATCCTGTTTCGTAGTCATCTTCGCCATGACCTGGTGCAATATGTACAATGCCTGTTCCTTCTTCAAGCGATACAAATTTTCCCAGGACAGCCTTTGATTTTCTCTGAATAAATGGATGGTCTGCATTCATACCCTCAAGCTCCTTGCCTGATATCTTCGCAAGAATCTTTCCTGTAAGGTCAATCCTCTCCTTAAGTGCATCGAGTCTTCCTTCAGCAACAATGTAAACATCGTTGTTGTGTCCAACAGCAACATAATCAAAATCAGGATGAAATGCCAGAGCAAGGTTTGCAGGCAGCGTCCATGGAGTTGTAGTCCATATAACTACGAATACGTTCTTGCCTTTCAATGCAGGGAAATATCTGCTTATATTTTCGTCATCTAAAGGGAATTTCACAAAAACAGAAGGCGATTCTTTATCAGCATACTCCACCTCAGCCTCTGCAAGCGCAGTAACGCACGAAGGACACCAGTACACGGGCTTTTTGCCCTTATATACATAACCTTTTCTTACAAATTCTGCAAATTCTTTGACGATAGCGCCTTCATATGTATATGACATCGTAAGATATGGCGTCATCCAATCTCCGAAAACACCGAGACGCTTAAATTCTTCTCGCTGTATATCAACGAATTTGGCTGCGTATTCTTTGCAGAGCTTTCTTTTTTCGAGGATATCAACCTTGTCTTTTTTCTCCCCGAGATTTTTGTCTACCTGAAGTTCAATCGGAAGGCCATGACAATCCCATCCAGGCACATAAGGCGAATAAAAACCCTTCATTGATTTGAATTTTACGATTATATCTTTCAGTATTTTATTAAGTGCATGGCCTATATGAATATGGCCATTCGCATACGGAGGGCCGTCGTGAAGCATGTATGACTTGCTGCCTCTATTCTTCTCCTGGATCTTTTCATATATTTTATTGTCTTCCCAGAACTTGAGCATAGCAGGCTCTCTCTGGGCAAGGTTCGCCTTCATGGGGAACCCTGTCTGTGGAAGGTTTAAGGTATTTTTATAGTCTTTCGGCATAAAAAAGAAATTACCACTATAACAGTTTGAAAGTCAAGGGAAAGGCAGTATGAAATTTCAAAAAGGCCTTTTTATTACCTATCTATTTTATAATGGCTGATATGAACAAAAGGCATTGGAAACTTATTACGGTATTCTTAACCTTAATACTGATCCTGGTTTACAGTTCTTATGACAGATTTCAGGCGGGGACGAAACCCATCAGTATTGTTTATGTCAGGGTTGTTAAGGTGCATGATGGCGATACCCTGAGTATTATTTTAAATGGTAAAAGGGAGAAGGTGAGATTAATCGGGATGGACGCACCCGAACTTAACCAGAGACCATGGGGCTTGAAGGCAAAGAAATATCTCGGGGAACTCCTGAGCATCTCTAAATGGATAGTCACCCTTGAGCTTGATGTAGAAAGAAGAGATAAATATGGAAGGCTTCTATGTTATGTGTGGACACCTGATAAAAAGATGATAAATTTACAGATGATTAAAGATGGCTATGCAATGTTATTAACCATACCACCCAATATTAAATATGTTGATGAATTAAGGAAGGCACAGCATGAGGCAAGACAGCGTAAGCTTGGGATATGGAGCAGCAGGGGGCTTAAAGAAAGTCCGCGTGATTATAGGGAAAAGCATCCTGCCTACAGATAAAAATTGCTCACCTGCTTGTCTTATTAAGTTATTGTTGTTATGGTTTAAACGGGCTTACATATTTTGTTAAGATAGATAAAATTAAAGTCGGAGGGAGAAATGAAAAAAGCAATTATTATCTTATTTTTTGTTTATGCAGCTGCCGGGTGCCAGCAAAAAGAAGAGCCGAAGTCTCCGTATCAATTCCCTACAGGGCCCGTTCAGGGAGGTCCTGTTCAGGTGCAGGATGACGTTAAGATTCTCAGGGAGGCTGTAAAAAAGGACCCGGGTAATGTTAATGCATGGATAAAGCTCGGCAATACCATGATGGACACATCACGTTTCCATGAGGCTATTGAGGCCTATCAGAAAGCGCTTGAAATTGATTCTAAAAATGTTGATGTAAGGGTTGACCTTGGTACATGTTATAGAAATGTGGGCAGACCCGACATGGCGGTCAAAGAATACAAAAAGGCTTTGGAAATTAATCCGCAACACCTGAACGGGCGCAAGAACCTGGCTGTAGTGCTCGCGTATGACCTTCATGACAATAAACAGGCGGCAAAAGAGTTCGAAAAATATCTTGAGCTTGTTCCAAATGCGCCTGATGCAGCGCAAATCAGGCAGGAGATACAGAAGCTTAAGTCAGTAAAATAGAGGATTTTAAATTTAGTCTTAGCAGTAATGCTATTCCCCCGGTAAAATTCCTGCCTTGACATCCGCATTACTATTATATAAAGTATTATTTATATAATAGTAATATACTACCAATAAAAACAGGCTAATGCATAAAAACTATTTTATGCATTAGCCTGTAAATGAAAGGGATTACGGGAAAATGGATGAACTGATAAAGACCTTTAAGGCGCTCTCTGAAGACACAAGGCTCAGGATAATAAAGCTTCTTGAAGGGGGAGAACTCTGTGTCTGTGATATCGTTGCGGCCCTTGACATAATCCAACCGAAAGTCTCCTTTCACCTGAATGTGCTGAAGGAGGCGGGCTTTCTGAAAGACAGAAAGCAGGGGCGCTGGACGCACTACCGAATAGATGACACGGACTTCTTCCGGAGGTTTCTGCTCGTTTCTGTCCTCGAAAGGATACCGAAAGAGGCACTGGCAGCAGACCGGAAGAGGCTTGAAACGTTCATGGAGGACAAGCCGGTCAGGGATAATCTCGTGTCTCTTCCTGAAAAGAAACGATGCGCAGGGAGGTGCAGATGACAAAGGTGATGTTCCTGTGCACCGGCAACACCTGCCGCTCACAGATGGCAGAGGGATTTGCGCGGGAACTGGGAAAAGGCCTGATAGAACCATATAGTGCCAGGCCCGGGATGAGATAAAGGAGCGGATTGTCAATTTCATTGAGGAGGTTAAGGATGTTCAGAAAATTTCTTGAAAAGCTTCACAACTTCAGGTTATTGCCGGTTTTTGTAATTGTCAGTATGATTATTGGTATTGTCATAGGCAAGTGGTACGGGATTTCAAATTTTGCCCTCACACCGCCCATCGACGCAATCAAGGCAGTTTTTCACGGCACATATGAATTTACTGTCCCTAATGTCATCGTGCTTGGCGTAGTCATAGGGCTTTTTATGATGATGTATCCTGCGATGGCGAACATAAAGTTTGAAGACCTGGGAAAGGCGACACGCTCGCCGAAACAACTCCTCATTGTAGCCTTCTTCAACTATGCCATCGCCCCATTCTTCATGCTTTTGCTTGCAAAGATATTCCTGAGCGGTGAGCAGGACTTGTACACAGGGCTTGTCCTTTATGGTCTTGCGCCCTGTATTGCGATGGTGATTGTGTTTACATACCTTTCGGCAGGCAATGGGCCTCTTGCAATAATACTCGTTGCATTAAATTCGATTATCCAGATGATCCTGATACCTGTGTATGCAAAGCTGCTTCTTGGCGAGGTTCATTTTGATGTATGGGTGGTCGGAGAAAGCGTAGTGCTCTATCTTGGCCTGCCTTTAATAGCCGGAATGCTTACAAGATTCTGGGGGGTAAAGAAACGCGGAGAGGAGTGGTTTCATAAGCTGAAATTTTATCTGGACACACTTTCGATAGTCGGTCTGCTTTTTACTTTAATAGTTATGTTTGCCTTAAAAGGCGATCTGATCCTTGAAAAGCCTATGTTTATTGTCCATCTCGCAATCCCCATGACTCTCTTTTTCTGGATTATGTTTGTAGTTGTATACCTTACGGGCTGGAAATTTGGATTGAATTATAAAGACGCAGTGGCAGTAGGGTTCAACTCAACAGGAAGAGATTTTGAGATCGCCATTGCAATAGCGATCACGGCATTTAACCCGACAGTTGCCCTTGCTACGGTTATAGGTCCACTGATTGAAGTACCTGTCATGCTCGCCCTTGTCTGGTTTGCAAAGAAAACGGAATATAAACTCTTTAAGGGGAGGGAATAGCTATGTATAAAAAAATACTATATCCTATCAAGTTCGAGGAGTTTTCTCTGAATATCCTCTCTTGCGTGGCTAACTTCAAAAAGACAGGGACAACAGAGATAATCCTGCTTCATGTCATAGACGTATCAAAACTGCCGATGGATAAGTATGAAGGGTATAGCGAAGCAGATGTCAAGAGATGGACAGAAATTGCAAATATTAAAATGGCCGAGGCAGAGGACTTTGTAAAAAGCACAGGACTAAAGGCAAAAAGCCGTATAGAGGTTGGAGTGCCCTACAGAGAAATTCTGAGAGTTGCTAAAGAGGAAAATGTCTCGCTTATAGTATCGGGCAGGCAGAAAAAGTGGTTCTTGGGAGAAATATTTATAGGCTCAAATACAGATAAAATCATACGCTATGGAGATTTTCCTGTTTATGTCCCTAAATATCCGGCTATGTTTGATGTTGACAAAGAGGCGTGCGAAAAATTCTGTGAAAGACTCTTTAAAAAGGTTCTCTATCCGACCGACTGGTCTGACTGTGCAAAAGAGGCGCTCAGATATCTTAAAGGTCTCAAGGAGGCAGGAGTCGAGGAGGTGGTGGTTGCTCATGTGATGAATGAAGAATCCATGAAGCTTCAGCCGCCTGATAAATTCGAAGAATTTGAAAGGCTTGATATTGAAAAACTTGAGGCCGTTAAGAAGGAGATTGAGACCGCAGGATTCAGAGTAAAGACCCGTCTTCATGTTGGTAAAGCAGGTTCAGATTTAATAAAAATAGCAAGGGAGGAAGATGTCTCATTGATAGTGATGGGCGCCCACGGCAAAGGTTATGTTGAGGGAATCCTATGGGGTTCCGTCTCAAGGAATGTGGTGGAATACAGCGACAGGCCGGTATTGCTGATAAAAGGTATTAAATGTCTGAAAGGGGAATGAAAAATAAACAAATTATATGAATTTACACACTCTGTTTAAGAAGAAAAAATATTTAAAATTTAAAAACGGAGCGGAAGTGTGAAAACCAGCAAAGAGCTATCAAAAAAGAACAAAAAAGGTATTTGCCAAAATGATGTCTGCCTAGTAGGTAGCAAGCAGAAAATAGAGATGAACCAGAACATTAAAAATGTAATCCATCTTATCACAGTTGGTCTGCTCCTTCTGATTAGCTGGCTCTTTGGAAGAATGGCTATACTTCCGTTTCATCTTGTGGATGCCCTTTCGCTCCTTGCCATTTTTTTAGGGTACCCGATTTATATTAAGGCTGCGAAGTCACTTGTAAAGGGTAAAATTGGCGTACCGCTTTTCGTGACAATGGCTGAAATTGCTTCTGTGGCAATCGGCGAGTATCTTGCAGGCGGCACGGTCGTCTTTATTATTCTGGCGGGGACGTA
>JAKAKQ010000136.1 GCA_021813425.1 Nitrospirota bacterium | reverse complement strand
GAAAAAAAATATGATAACTTTTAATTAGTGTCTGTTGCGGAAGCTGTTATTTGTCACCCTGAACCCTTCGCTTTTTGTCATTCTGAAGGAGTGAAGCGACTGAAGAATCTCGCTCAGGACAGGCTCCGTGAAGGGTCTCGCAACTCGTTGAGTTCATGAGATTCCTCGCGGAGTTTACCCTGAGCACAAGATGAGATTCTTCGCTTCGCTCAGAATGACAGGCGAAGGGCTCAGAATGACATTTAGTGTTTTCAGTGTTATCCGCAACAGAAACTAATTAATATCTAATATCTGGAGGCATACTATGAAAATCGAACTTGAAGGGACCCTTCTTAGGATGACACCGGAAAGCGACAGGGAAAAGACCGAGCTTAACCAGCTCTGGACGATATTGATCGACTGTGTAAAAGAGAATAAAAAATTGGTGCCGGTCGGACAGTACCTGCCCGGCATGAAGGAAGTCGCTGTATTCAATATAGAATAGAAGCCATTATTTTGAGTCTGTTTAAGATCATCGTGAACACTTAAACGCATGTCATTCCCGCAAGCAACGCGCGTCGGGAATCCTTCTCATAAGAAAGATTCCGGTCAAGCCGGAATGACAGAAAAACGATTGCCTATCGAATTTCTAAAAGCGGCTATTCCCCGGTCAATTTATCAAGCAGTTGCTGAAGGCCTAATATTATTCCTACAGGAGTTGGCGGACATCCGGGGATGTAACAGTCGACAGGTATAACATTGGCAACGCCGTTTGTGACGGCGTAACTGTCCTTGTATATACCGCCGTCTATTGCACAGTCTCCGCATGCAATAACAAGCCTCGGCTCCGGTGTCGCAAGATATGTCTTTTTCAGTGCAAGCTCCATCTGTCTTGAAATAGGTCCTGTGACAAGCAATGCATCGGCATGTCTTGGAGACGCCACAAAGTCTATCCCGAATCTCTGTATATCATATATTGGATTTGTAAGGGCAGTGCATTCCCACTCACATGCATTGCATGAACCTGCATCCACCTGCCTTATACGCAATGACCTGCCAAATACCTTATCGATCCTCTCCTGGAAGTTCATGCCCTTTGCTGCCTCTTCAGGCGATATCCTGAAACCTTCAGGGAAAGGGATTACATGTGTCTTGCTTATTATATTTTTTAAAATTTCCTTAATCATTCAAAGCCCCTTTGACTTTTTTACTTACAAAGAATCTCGTAATTGAATAGACATTTACTGGGAAATCTCCCCTCGCCCCTCTTTGCCAAAGAGGGGTATCGAGAATTATCCCCCTTTGGAAAAGAGGGAATAAGGGGGATTTTCTAAACATTATTTTGAGACTGTTAGCATGTTTTTCACTCACATGTCACATCCTGAATATGACAGATTAAAACTTTTGTTGCATAACGGGAAATCAGGGACTATATTGCCGTGCACGGCAAACGGCACCGCAGGCCAGTTGCAATAAGAAGGCGCCCTTAATTTGACCCTTAGAGGTTCCCCGTTCTCATCTGACATTACCCAGTAAAACATCGAACCCCTCGGAGACTCTGTATATCCAAAGGCTGATGAATATGGAGGTATTTCCTTCATCTCTGCAACCAGTCCTCCTTTATAGCTGTTCTCAAGAAGCGAATTAACGATAGATATTGAACATTCCGTCTCTTCCGCCCTTATCATCATCCTTGCAAACACATCACCCCTGGACATTGAATGCGGCTCGAAATCCAGTCTCCCGTAAAGGAGATGTGGATGTGCCTTTCTCATATCATCGTTAATGCCTGATGCCCTCGCTGCCACGCCTGTGACTCCGAGTTTCCGCGCTATTTCGTTAGATAATTTGCCGGTATTTTCTAGACGCTCGACATGCGAAATAGTATCGAGAAGCAATTTCATCATCTCCTTGTATTCCTTTGTAACAGCGTCAATTGTCGAAATAAGATCGTCCCTGTGTATGAAAACATCCTTCCTCACCCCTCCGATTATATTAATACCCCTGAGATACCTGCTCCCGGTAAGCCTCTCATTGAGTTGCATAAGGTGCTCTTTGATAACAGCCCCCCTTGCATATCCTACAGCAAGGCCTGTCCCGGCACACATATTCCCGATATCACCGATATGGTTATACAACCTCTCAAGCTCAAGCAACAGTGTCCTGATCGCCTTTGCATTTTCTGTTATATCAAGGCCTGTCATCCTTTCAACAGCCATACAGTATGCTGCTGAATGCGAAAAAGAGGATGTCCCCGAAACCCTTTCTGAAAGCCTGACGCCTTCTGTAAACCCGATCTTCTCGAAATGCTTTTCCGTGCCTTTGTGTGTATAAAATAGCCTTGGCTCAAGGAAAATTATGGTCTCTCCGACTGCGCTGAACCTGAAGTGTCCGGGCTCTATTATACCGGCATGGACAGGACCGACAGGTATCTCATAGATCCCTTCGCCTTCGACCTCCATAAATTTATAAGGTTCTTTCACCGCTTTCCCTTCTCCCCATTCTTTCATATCACGTTCTATGACATTCCAGTCCTTGCGAAGTGGATACGAACCGGCAGGAAAAGAATCATGTAAAACAAGCCTGCGTGGGTCAGGGTGCCCTTCAGGTATCAGGCCGAACATGTCCCTGATCTCCCGTTCATACCAGTGGGCTGCAGGGATATAAGGGGTTATCGAGGGAAATGTCATGTCGGGTTCTTTTAGAGATAAAACGATTATAAATAGCCTCTCATCTCCAGGGATCGAAAATACAGTATATATCCTGAAGCTCCCATCCACAGGTCTTTCATCTGTTGCAAACATGAGCCTCAGGATCGCATTTTTCTTCTCGTATATATAGACGCAAGAATCCCTGAAGTCATACCCTGAGACTTCCATATAAATTTCGTTCAGGTTTTCTTTTGTCTTTATAGCCTTCCTGAGAATATAGTCCATTATTTAACACCAAGGATATTGATACAGTTTTTAATAGTGCTGTCAATAAAATCAGGGACTGTAAATCCGAATATAATAATAATAAAAGCCATCAGTAACATGACCGCATTACTTAATAAACCCGGAAGTCCTGAAGAACTGAAATCTAAGGGAAAAGGATTCCCTTTTATTGTTTCAGGGCTTGCGATATTCTGCTCTTTCGCACTTTGAAAAAGCATCTTGCCGAATCCCGAGAGTATCCCGTAAAAAACAATCACCGCAAAAAGAAGGAATAAGCCTGTCACCAGCCACATGCCCTTGTCCACGCCTGCCTTCAGGATCGTGAATTCACTTATGAAGATATTAAAAGGTGGTGTCCCTGCAAGCGATAAAGTTCCAATAAATGTCAGCGTCCCGAGAAGAGGCATTGATGACAATACACCGCTGACGTTTTCTATCCTTGTAGAACCGTAATGAGACTGTATCTTTCCAGAGGCAAAAAACATGAGCGGCTTTGAAACAGCATGGTTCAGGGTATGCAGAAGGGCGCCGTAAATACCAACGGGGCCGCCGATCCCGACGCCAAGCGATATTATACCCATATGCTCGATACTGCTGTAAGCAAGCAGTCTCTTATAGTTGTCCTGGACCAGTATGAATATGGATGATATGCCGATCGAGACAAGTCCGAAAAGGATAAGAAGGTTGCCTGTAAAACCACTTCCTGTTGAAGGCTCAACTATCGAGACAAATCTCATGATCCCGTAAAATGCTGTATTCAGAAGGATGCCTGAAAGCAGGGCGCTTATAGGGCTCGGCGCCTCGCTGTGTGCATCAGGCAGCCAGTTATGCACAGGCGCAAGCCCTGCCTTTGTGCCATATCCAACAAGTATGAAAATGAACGCAAGTTTCATCGTTGAAGGATTCAGTCTGCCGGCAATTCCCCTGAGTGCTGTCCAGTTCAATACGCCTTCGGTTCCCGTTACGGCTGCAGATGCATAATATGTTATAAATACACCCAAAAGGGCGAATGTGATCCCGACTGTGCAGAGGATTATATATTTCCATGCAGCCTCTATCGCAAGGGCCCTCTTGCGGAAGCCAAATCCGATAAGCATAGCAGAGACTATTGTCGTCGCTTCTATGGCAATCCACATTACAGCGAGATTGTTTGCCACCGTCACCAGAAGCATGGTGAAAATAAATAAATGCAGAAGGGCATAATATCTCCTGATCCATGTTATGTCTGTAAGTCCTGACTTCAGTTCATGCTCGAGATAACCGATGGAATAGACAGCCGAAGCAAGACCGAGGAATATAACAAGCCCCATAATATATCCTGAAAGCGCGTCCATATAAAGCATGCCTTTTAACATCTCGATTGGCGATGATATTGCTGAAATAATTGTAGGTATGGAAAGGACAGAAAGGACAACAGTGCCGGCAGCGCTCACATAGCCGATAAGCCTTGTGTTCGGCAATATATAACAAATCCCTGCTGTCACAACCGGTATCAAAAGTATTTCAATCATGCCGCCATGCTCCCTCTCCAGCTTTATCCTTTAAGGATAGTAAGTTTATCAAGGTCTGAGGATGTAAATGCCCTTTTAATCTGAATTGTGAAAATACCCAATATTATCACGCCCATGAGCATATCGAATAAAACCCCGAGTTCCACAATTAAAGGCATGCCGAAAGTCAGGGAGAATCCTGCAAGAAACAGTCCATTCTCCATGAACAGCAAACCTATTACCTGTGTCAGTGCCTTCCTTCTTGTTATCATGATGAACAACCCGATAAGTATTACCGCAATCGAGATCTGAAGAACATTGCGGGAGAAACCTGTAACAAATATCCCTTCCCTCAACGATGCATAAACAACACCCACAAGTATCCCTGATATGGTCAATGACAGGGCATTGTTTATATATGGTTCTACGTCATGGGTCAGCTTTATCTGCCTTACAATCCTCCTTAAAAACACAGGCAGCAGGATACCCTTTGTCATGAACGTCAGGATAGCAGCAACGTAAAGGTGTGCTTCTCCGATCATGAATGCGACAATAGCTGTCAGCAAAGACAGCAGCCATGAATTCAAAGTATAAACCCTTACGCATGATTCAAGCCTCTTCAGCGCGTTCATCGCAACAGCCGTAAGAAGTATCCCGACAGATATAAAATCGATCACAGAAAATGCCTGTATCCAGTTCTTCATCTCATTTCCCCATCATTATATAAGTCAAAAGCGAAAGTATTGCCAGGACAAATGCCCCTCCAAGTAAAGAGGGCAACTGGAAAAACCTTAATTTCGCCCTTGTGGATTCCACAAGCGCCATAAGGACCGCCATAAACAGCATCTTTAGAAAATAAATGCCGGATGAAGCAGCAAGTCCTGTTAAATCGACATTATTTGAAATGCCTAATGGAAAGAATATATCGACCGCGATCGTGAATAACAGCATCTGTTTTATATAATGTGCCCATTCCATGAGAGCAAGGTATTTGCCGGAATATTCAAGGAGCATTCCCTCGTGTATCATTGTAAGTTCAAGATGATTATCAGTGTTGTCAACGGGTATCCTGCCTGTCT